>JALQUQ010000208.1:0-4853 GCA_023263735.1 Paracoccaceae bacterium
GAAAACTGGAACCCGAAAAAGCAGTTCCAACTGGAAAGCCTGCTGATGGCCAAAGGTTTCTGGGCGGAGGTGCAGGCCGCATCGGGTATCGACCCGGGCTATGCCCGATTGGGGCGTCTGCAACCCCTTGCCGCCGACGAAACCGCGATCAGTCGCGCCCGCGCCCGCGCGGTCGAGGCGGAAACCCTGTGGCAAGGGCGGGCCGAATGGCGCGTGCGCCCGGCAACCGGGGCAGGGTGGGAACCGCTGACACCTTCGGGCCTTTTGATCGAAGATACACTCTCGGCCCGGCTGCATCCCCGCCACGCTGCTGCCGCCTTGGTCGCCGCGATCAGGGCCAAGGGGGGCGAAGTCGTGATTGGCGACGGCCCCGAAGAGGGCCCCGTGCTGTGGGCCACGGGCTATGCCGGACTGCAAGATCTGACCGCGACCCTTGGGCGCAAGGTGGGCGGCGGGGTCAAAGGGCAGGCGCTGTTGTTCGACCATGACGCCCGCGATTTGCCGCAACTTTACGCCGACAGCCTGCATATCGTGCCCCATGGGGATGGAACGACCGCCGTCGGTTCCACCTCGGAAAACCAGTGGGACGACCCGCGGGCCACCGATCATCAGTGTGATGCGCTGCGCGATGCGGCCGTCGCCTGCTTTCCGGTCTTGGCCAAGGCGCGGGTGATCGACCGTTGGGCAGGAATTCGCCCCCGCGCCAAAACCCGCGCGCCGATGCTGGGGCCTTGGCCCGACCGGGCCGATCATTTCGTGGCCAATGGCGGTTTCAAGATCGGCTTTGGCATGGCGCCCAAGGTCGCGCAGGTCATGATCGATCTGATCTTGAACGGACAAGACGCGATCCCGATTGGGTTTCGCATCGAGGATAATCTGTAGTCACCAATAAGAAAGGCGAGCCCTGTGGGAGGGCTCGCCTTGTTCGATCAGCTTGCGCCGATCTATTCCGCAGGGACGAATGCGGATACGGGCGTGCGACGGAAATGCCGGCGGTTCAAGAGCAGAACCAAGGCCACCATGGCGAATTGCGAAACCACGGCCACAGCGCTCAGCCCCCAATAGGCCACGCCGAATTTCGCGATCAGACCGGCGCCGACCAAGCCCTTGTTGATCCAGAATTGCATCAGAACAGACAGGGCCACCCCGGGGCAAACAAGGGCATAGGAGCCGACATGCGTCTCGGTTCCACGGATGAACCGGCGACCATAGCCCTGCCGCGCCATCACCGCCCAGCCCAGCATCAGGAAGGCCAGTTCAATCGCCAGCAGAACAGTCAGCAAGGTCAAGGTGCCGCCCGGCGTGGTGTGAACCTCGACATGGCTGTGCAGACCGTGCTGAACGCGCAGCAGCAAGATGCCCAGAACCGTGGTCATCGGAACAAGGATCATCAGGGTCGGTGCGGTTTCACGGTTCACGCCGTTTTGCACCATCGATGCCAGACCAAGGAAAACCGCCACCGCCGCATAAAGCACCGAAAGGACAAGGAAAATCACAGCGAGAACGACGGCCGTACCCGCGACGGCACTGGTGGCGGAAAGTGCGACAGGGGCCGACAGACCGACGCCCACCATCGCCATGGCAAAGGCCGGCATCACTTGGCCAAAGTTGTTGTTTGCCGCCCAGTTGAAGCCACCTTCCCCCAGAACACGGCCCAGAAACGCCCCGATCTGACGCAAGGCAAGCAAACCGGTCAGGACAAAGGCCGTCATCGCCAGTGGGAACAGATATTCAACCACGCTCCAAAGTCCGGGCACAAAGACCAGGCCAAGGATAAACCCCACGTTGATCATCATGGCGATGGCCAAGGGCAGGGTCAGGTACTGGCTTTCCCCGTTCGAGCTCATCAGTTTTTGATGGGCTTCGGTTTTCTGAAACCGCCCCATGGCGCGCAGGTTCCAGACAAAAAGCCCGATGTTCAACGCAGCGAAACCGGCAATCAACGCCATCGCCGCCACGATCATCGCCTGCTTTAGCCCAGTGCCCGAAGCAAAGGCGGCGGCGATGTCTTCAAAGATTGGCACGGGTTGTCCCTTATGCGGGACCCACATGTAAAGCCACATGAAGAAGCTGGCGACAATTCCCCCCGCCCCGACGGACGACAGGAAATAAAGGGGCGACCACTGATCGGCCGGGCGCGTGCTCACAGGCATTATTGACTCCATCATATTCAATATTTTGAATTTGATGTGCGATTGTCCCGTTGTCAATCTTACAGGCGCAAGTCAAGTTGTCGCAGTGGTGAACTCTAGCGGTATCAATTGGTTAATCGAAAATTGCAAACTTGAAAGCCAGTCTTGGCCGGTTAGGGCTGCAAGAACAGGCTTAGCACCAACGGTGCAATCAGTGCCGTCGCGACGGCATTCAGGGCCATCCCCAGCCCCGCAAAGGCCCCCGCCGTGGGATGCACCTGAAAGGCCCGCGCGGTGCCGATGCCGTGGCTTGACAGCCCCACCGCAAACCCGCGGGCCCGCCAGTCGCGAATGCCCAGCAGGTTTAACAGCGGGGTGGCGACGATTGCCCCCGTGATCCCCGTCAAAAGCACCAGCACCGCTGTCAGCGTGGGCGACCCTCCCAATTCCTGTGAAATCCCGATAGCCACGGGGGCCGTGGCCGATTTCGGTGCCAGCGACGCCAGCACGTCGGGCCCAAGCCCAAGCACCTGTCCGATCACAATCGCCGATCCTGCGGCGGTGACAGAACCCGCCAGCAAGGCCAGAAGCACCGGCAGCCACACCTTGCGCAACCGGCCCAGATTGTCGGCCAAGGGCAGGGCCAGCGATACCGTCGCCGGGCCCAGCAGGAAATGCACGAACTGCGCCCCTTCGAAGTAGGTCGCATAGGCCGTATCGGTGGCCCAAAGCAAAAGCGAAAGCATCGCCACAGCGATCAGCACCGGGTTCACATAGGGCCGCCGACCCGAGGCGACAAAGGCCAGATCGGCCAGCGCATAGGCCGCAAGCGTGGCGGTCAGCCACAAAAGCGGGCCTTGGGACAGATAGCTCCAGATGTCGATGAAATCAGTCATCGCCCGGCTCCTCTGGCCCAGTCGATGAACCTGTCAACCGCGCCACACCGGAAAAGACCAGCGCGCCGATGACCATGGCCAAAACCGTTGACGCGACCACGGCCGCCAGAATTGCGCCAGCCTGCGCGCCAAGCGTTGAAAGGTGGCCGATGATCCCCACTCCAGCGGGCACGAACAGCAAGGACAGGTTGCCAAGGATCGTCTTTGCCACGGGGCGCACGACCGCCTCGACCCTTGGAAAGGCCTTGATCAGCACGACAAGGGTGACCATGCCCACAACCGGGCCGGGCAGCGACACGCCCAATCCGCGGACGGCCACCTCGCCCCCCAATTGACAGGCAAGGATCAGCAGGATGGCGTGGATCATGATACCTCTCGGACTCGGCGGCGATAGGTGATCGACGTGGGGCGGTCATAGCCGACATGCGCGGTCCGCCCCGTTTCGGTAAACCCCAGTGCGGCAAACGTATGATGGTTCTCGGTCAATTCGATCCGGACCTGCAATTCAAGGGCCGAAAGGCCCAGAGCCACGGCACGCTCCTCTGCCAGATCCAGCAATTGCCCCGCCAGACCTTGGCCCCGATGCGCCCGATCCACGGCCAATTTGCCGACATAAAGGGCATCGCCCTTGCGGGTCAGAAACACACAGGCCACCGGGGGCGACCCAATCGCCCAGACCTCTTCGTCCTTGGCCTGCCGCGCGATCGCGTCTTCGGTCAGCAGAAGCATGGATGACGGCGGATCGATCCGTCCTTCCATATAGGCGAATTCCCTTTGGATCAGCCCCAGCAGGGCGGCACAATCCTGTGGGGGCAGAATGCGGCGGGGGATCAAGGTCATGGGCCGGTCACCTTTTCGGGCGTTTGGCTGACAATGATCCGGCAAAGCCCCGCGCACAAGCATCAAGAGGATGTGGATAAGCCGCGCAGCCGCCGCGACAAAGGGGAGGCGCGGGTTGACTTACCCCCCTTGGATGCCAACGATGGCCGCCTTTGCGACTCATGAGGCAGACGTGCGTTTCAACCGGCTCCGGCTCAACGGCTTCAAAAGCTTTGTCGACCCCACGGATCTGGTGATTCATGAGGGGTTGACCGGCGTGGTCGGCCCAAACGGGTGCGGCAAATCCAACCTGCTTGAGGCGTTGCGCTGGGTCATGGGCGAAAACCGCCCCACCGCCATGCGCGGCGGCGGGATGGAGGATGTGATCTTTGCCGGGGCCGCCACGCGCGGCGCACGCAACTTTGCCGAAGTCTCGCTGATCATTGACAATCAGGATCGGCTGGCCCCCTCGGGCTTCAACGATGCCGACCAGATCGAGATCACGCGCCGCATCACCCGCGACGCGGGCTCTGCCTACAAGGCCAATGCCAAGGACGTGCGGGCCCGCGATGTGCAGATGCTGTTCGCCGATGCTTCGACCGGGTCGGCCTCGCCCGCGTTGGTCCGGCAGGGCCAGATTTCCGAACTGATCAACGCCAAGCCGAAATCGCGCCGCCGCGTGCTGGAAGAGGCGGCGGGAATTTCCGGCCTTTATGCCCGTCGGCACGAGGCCGAGTTGAAACTGAACGGCGCAGAACAGAACCTGACCCGCGTCGATGACGTGCTGGAAGGCCTGTCCCAGCAGATCGGCACCCTGACCCGGCAGGCCCGTCAGGCGGCACGCTATCGTGAAATCGGCACCGAACTCCGCAAATCCGAAGGCATGCTGCTTTATCGCCGCTGGCGTGAGGCGGATCTGGCCCGGATCGAGGCTGAAAACCGCCTGCGCGATCGCCTGATCGAGGCGGGCAAAGCCGATCAGGCCGCCCGGCAGGCCGCCAAGGCG
>JALQUQ010000208.1:4863-5145 GCA_023263735.1 Paracoccaceae bacterium
GCCCGCGAAGAGGCCTTGCCCGCCCTGCGCGAGGAAGAGGCCGTCGCCTCGGCCATCTTGCAACGCCTGATGTTGCAGCGCGATGCCTTGGGCGATCAGGAAACCCGCGCCATGCAACTGATCGAAACCCTGCGGGGGCGCGTTCAGCAATTGGGCCGCGATATCGACCGCGAGGCCGGGTTGAACCGCGACGCCGGCGAAACCATTTCGCGGCTGGAGTGGGAAATCGCCCAGTTGCTCAAGGCCTATGAGGGCCATGACGACCGTTTGGCCGAGGCGGCT
>JALQUQ010000209.1 GCA_023263735.1 Paracoccaceae bacterium
CGACGAACATGTCGCCCGCGCCTTGGAAGAGCTGCGGTATTTCACCTCAGACATGAATCTTCTGGGGGTCTATCCGTCTGACCGCCAGCGCGGATAGGGGTCAGGGGATTAGGGTCAGGCGATCCGCTGATCGATTTCGCGGGCGAAATTCGCGAAACGATCATTCAGGCGGGTCTGGACCTTTTGTTTGGCCAGCCTGACCGATTGCAGGAAAAGCCGGGCGCCCAAGGTGCGCGGCTTGACCTCAAGATGCAAAACGATCCGGGTCCGCCGGGGGGCCAGCGCCACCAATTCGACCTTGGCTTCGGCATCCATGACCTTGCCATCGACGTTCATGCTGATCTGGCCATCCGGGTCCATGCTGCCAACGGTGATCCGCGCCTCGCGCGATTTTCCACGGTGCATGAATTTGACATCCCACTGCGCCCCGGTTGCCACTTTGCGCTGGCTGTCGATCCGCGCCACGTCAACCCCGCGCCGCAGGGCGGCCGTTTCCCACATGTCAAAATTGGTCAGGGCGGCATAGACATCGGCAATCGGTTTTTCGATGTCGGTTCGCGTTGAAAGGTTCATCCGTTGATACCCACCCGATATTGCCCCATGTGGCGCACCCGTTTTGCGCGAGAGTCTGACCCTATTCCGAAAGGTCCGCAAGCCAGTTTTGCAGCAAATACTGTGCGATAGCCCCGCGGCGTGGGGCCGTGATCACAGGGTGCTGGCCCGCAAGGATCGACACGCCTTCCTCACGGGTGACCCACAGGGCGTCTTCCAGTTCGTTCGGGTCCAAGGTGATCGCTTCGCTTAGGGCCACGCCCCGGCACCCGATCATCAAGGATGACGGGAACGGCCAAGGCTGGCTGGCGACATACTGCACCGCCCCCACACGCACCCCGGTCTCTTCAAACACCTCGCGCCGCACGGCGGCCTCGATCGTTTCACCGGGTTCGACGAAACCAGCCAGACAGGAATACATCCCTTGGGGCCAAGGTGCGCTGCGGCCCAGCAAGGCCCGGTTTCCATGTGTGATCAGCATGATCACGACCGGGTCTGTGCGCGGAAAATGCGGCGCATGGCACGACGGGCAATTGCGCTGCCATCCCCCCATGACACTTGCAGAAGGTGCCCCGCATTTGGCGCAGAACCGATGCGAGTCGTGCCATTGAAGCATGGCCCGCGCCGTGGCCGCCAATTCTCCGTTTCGCGGGGAAAGCACGGTCAACAGACCGCGCAGTTCGACAAAACTGGACCCTTGCGGGCTATCGGGATGGCGCTGCACCGACGCGTCGAAAAAGCCCGGCTGCATCGTATCGGCCTCGGCCTCTGGTTCCCAGATCGAGATGTCGAGCACGTAATAGCAATGGCAGTCCGGATGGCTTTCATCGCCCTCGGAAAGACCCAGAAAGATTTCGGGCGCATCAACGGTCTTGGCCCACATCACCAAAGGATGGTCGCCATCAAGCCACGCCATATCGACCTTGCCATCGTCGGATGCGGTCGTAAGCGGCTTGCCCCGCCACAAGATCATGTATTGCGCCCGTTTGCCAAGGGCCGCGCGGGCATCAGGATCAGACCTGAGATGGGCGGCGCGATTCAGTCCCGAATCGGCAAAGGCAAAACGTTGATCCATGGACATGTGTCACCCGTGATTTCTGTTTGCATGCATCCCATTCCCAAGACCAACTGGCAACCACCTTCCGCCGGGCGATCACCAGGTTTTCGTGTGACTTAATACAATCTAAAAGATAAATATGTTGCATTTAATCCATTAATGGTGGATCACTGGGGCAATTCAGATCGAAAACTTTTGGCATTGGTGAATTCGCAGCATGTCCTTGAAACGGGTGCATGGATCATGAAACCAAGCGGGCGCGCAAAAGGGGGGACCCCCGTGACCTTGCGCGTACTGGCGACCACAGATTTGCACATGCATTTGTCAGACGACCCCGAGCCTGCGTCCCTTCTGCGGCCTCAGGGCGGATTGGTCACACTGGGCGCCCTGATCGCCGAAAAACGGGCCGAAGTTCTGAATTCGGTTCTTTTGGACAACGGTGATTTCCTGCACGGCAGTTCGGTTGGCGAAGCGGTTGCAGCAGCCTGTCAGGCCGGGGGCTGGACGCAGGATAACCCGATGATCGCGGCCATGAATGTTCTGGGCTATGATGCAGCAACCTTGGGAAATCATGAGTTTTCTCATGGCGTGCCGTTTCTGGCCAAAGCTTTGTCAACGGCACAGTTTCCGCTGGTTTCCGCCAATTGCGGGTTTGTCGATCAAGACATGGTGCGCATCCGCCGAAGTGTAATTTTGGAAAAACATGTGGTTGATGCCACGGGCGCGCGACGAACGCTCCTGATCGGGGTGACGGGCGGGCTTCCGCCGCAAACGGCCGCTTGGGACAAGCAGGCGATTGCCGGGCAGGTTCAGATTGGCAGCATGGCACTGGCGTTGGAGGCCGAGGCACGCGCCTTGCGACAGGCCGGGGCCGATGTGGTGATCGTTCTTGCCCACAGTGGAATTGGCTCTCCGGATGAAACGGATCTGGCCGAACATTGTGCGCTGCGGGTGGCGCGATCCGAATATGTCGATGCAATCGTCTTGGGGCATATCCACCTTGCATTTCCCGGCCCGGATATTCCCGAGGTGCCGGGCTGGGTTGACCCTGCGAATGGGCGATTGGCGGGAAAACCCGCCATCATGGCGGGGGCGCGCGGCTCTCATCTTGGGGTGATCGATCTTGCGCTTTCCATCGACGCCAAGGGGAAGTGGATCGTTGAAAGGGGAACGGCGTCCCTTTCACAGGCCCAAACCGACGCCAAGGTCCCAGCCTCCTCCACCACCGAAAGCCTGCGAACCATCGCGGGCAGGGCCCAAGATCTGACCAAGGATTGGGCCAAGGAAACGATTGGCGAGGTTTTGCATCCGCTGCACAGCTATTTTGCGTTGATCTGCGATTGCCCGTCGGTGGAATTGGTGAACCGCGCGCAAACCGCCTATGTGGCGCAACAATTGGCGGGCACCGAATACGCTGACTTGCCCGTGGTGTCGGCCACGGCGCCTTATCGGTCGGGCGGGCATGACGGGGTGCAGAATTTCTTTCACCTCCCGCCCGGGCCGATCCAGCGGAGCGATGCCACCGAACTTTACGTCCACCCGAACACCATCGCCGCCCTGCATGTAACTGGGGCAGAATTGCGCCATTGGCTGGAAACCTCGGCACAGGTGTTTTCGCGGCTTTTGCCGGGGGTGACGGATCAGATGCTGCTGGACCCAAGCTATCCGGGCTATCATTTCGACATCGTGCATGGTGTCGAATACAAGATCGACCTGATGGCCGATGCCCGTCAGGGGCGCATCACCTCGCTGCGGCGGGGGGGCGTTCCGGTTGCTGATGACGATCAGTTCATTCTGGCCACCAACAGCTATCGGATCAGCGGAAGCGGGGGATTTCTGAAAAACGATCCCAAGGTCGTTCTGGCCGACCGCATGTCCAATCGTGACGTTCTGATGCGCTATATCCGTCAGAATTCCCCGATTGAATTCGACATGCCTCGACCGCGGAATTGGAAACTGTCGGCAGCCGGGCGGGTCCGGGCGGTGTTTGAAACCTCACCCTTGGCCAAAGACTGTTTATGGCAAATCACGCATTATGACCCGGAAGTCATCGGCCTGTCGCCCAAGGGGTTCCTGCGCGTCGCCATCACCATCTAGTTCCTTTCTTGTGGTCGCCGGGCGTGTTAGGCCAGCCTGATTTCGCAAGAGGGCCCCATGTACGACGCAATCCTTTTTGATCTTGATGGCACCCTGATCGACACCGAACGGCTGTTTCTGGACTCCTCCCGGATCATCCTGCGGCAAATGGGCGTGGTCGAAGAGGTTGAGGCGTTCTTGCACAGAACAGTCGGGATCGACACGCCAACGACGATCCGGCTTTTTGAACAGACCTTCCCCGCGCTGGATGTGCCGCTGTTTCGTGCGCGCGTCGAACAGATGTTTGCAGAACGGCTTGAACAGGCGGTTCCCATGAAATCGGGGGCTGTCGAGGTGTTGCAGGGCTTGGTCGGGCAGGTTCAGATGGGCCTTGTCACCTCGTCGTTTCGGGCGGCCGCGCATAAGAAATTGCGGTTGGCGACACTGGACCGCTTTTTCAAGGCCGTCGTTGCCCGTGAAGACGTGGTTTTGCCAAAACCGGCGGCCGACCCCTATCTCTTGGCGGCACGGCAGCTTGGGGTCGACCCAAAACGCTGTCTGGTGTTCGAAGACAGCGAACCCGGTGTGGCGGCGGCCCATGCTGCCGGCATGACGGTGGTGCAGGTGCCCGATATCGTGCCCGCCCAAGGGACATTGGCGCATTTCATTGCCCCGGATCTTTACGCTGGTGCAGCTTGGGCTGGCCTAAGGTTGACGGCTGACTAACCAACGCGGGCGGCGGGTGGATCAGGGGGCTTGCAGAATCCGCCGCGATCCCCTATCTGCGGCCTTGAGAGGTTGGCGCGGGTGAGCGCCTCGCCAACCCGGTCAGGTCCGGAAGGAAGCAGCCGTAACGAGCCCCGCTTGGGTCGTTGTCAGCCTCTCACCTTTACCCCCTAAATGCCCAATTGTCTGAAGATAATGCACAGCTGAAGTATCAAGTTAAGAGACTCCAAGAGATCTAGCTTTTAATGCTCATACATGTAAAACCTGGCGCAGACCAAGAGAAGCTGCAGAAAATCATTACTAACTGCAGTGCTGGCGACACAATCAACGTAGCAAGTGCTGAGCAGTTTGAGGATCTCAAAAAGCTTCTTGTTGCAGCGAAAAAGATAGATATTCGCTTAGTTATGATTGATGACGAAGGTTACGTATCGCGTCAGATCCATACTAAAAAGCGCTCTGAATCGGCCAGCGCTGCAAATCTGGGCAAAACATACACTCAGCAGCAAGCTGGCTTTAATGATCGCCAAATGAGCGTTATACGTGCCCTGGAGCGTGTTCTGGCGCATTGTAAGAAGGAGGGTGTCTCGCTCGTTGGGTATAGTGATGAGCTTGTAGCCACGCCTGCGCAGAGTGTTAATCAATTTGAATCTACAGTTGATAGCTATGATCTAGATACGCAGGGTGTATACACAGGCGCAGACAGTA
>JALQUQ010000020.1:0-3611 GCA_023263735.1 Paracoccaceae bacterium
CAGCCCACCGAACCCGTCATCATCCGTCTGACTGGCTTGACCACTAGTCGCATCGTCACCACCCGATGACGCGACGACCCATCGCGCGGCGCGACCTGCGCCACCCGTGTTCACCAGGCGCCCTTGCGCAACGGCCATCTGCCACGCAGTTCACCGATATGACCCAAGGTCGTGGCCCGGGAATCGACAAAGACCCGCGCGCGCGACATTGCGGTATCATCGACCTCGCGCATGCTGGGTTTGTAGGCCCCGATCAGGTCCAGATGCTGGCCGGGTTGCAGCCATTCCCCCTTGATCAAAGGCTGTTCCGACATCGTCGCCGTGCAAATGATGTCAGCCCATGCAACCGCCTCGGCCAGATCGGGGGCGACGGGCTGCCCCAGCAAGGCGGCGGCTTCGGGGTTGCGCGCCCAAACGCGGAATTCCGGGTCCTGAAAGCCCGCGCGATAGGCGTCGATCATCGACCGCGCCACGGTGCCGGCCCCGACGATCAGAATCTTGCGCGACTCGGGCCGGGCCAAAGACCGCGCGGCCAAAAGACTGTCACCGGCGGTTTTCCATTTGGTGACCAGATGAAAATCGATCACCGCGATCAGCGCTCCCGTTGCATCGTCAAACAGATTGACCGCGCCACCAATGGTCGGCAGGTGCTGCGCGGCATTGCCCGGAAAAACCGTTGCCACCTTGACCAATTGCCCCAAGCCATCGATCCAGGCGGCCCGGTTCAGCAAGGTGTTCTTGCCCTGATACAGGAACATATCCTTGATCTGAGCCATGGGTCGGGCATGCCCGGCCACCATTTCGGCATTCAGATCGCGCCAGTTCAGCAGGGCTTCTGCGGCGGGCCCAATAAAATCAACAGTCAAATCCCGGCCTCTTCTTTTGTAAGTAGGTTTTCCTCAACCAGACGCTGTGCCCATCCCGTCCAACCGGTAAACAGATGCGTTTTCCAGCCACGGGCGGCTGCGGCGGCAATATTCTGCGGAAGATCATCGGCAAACAGCAATGCCTCGGGCGCGATCCCGGCCCCGCTCTCGACATGCGCATAGATTGCCGGATCGGGTTTGATCACACCCAAATGGCCCGACACATAGAACTGGTCGAATTCCGTCAGAAAGGCATATTGCGTCTGCGCATAGGCAAAGGAGTCGATCCCGAAATTCGACAGGGCGAACACCGGAATGCCCTTGGCGCGCAGGGCCCGCAACAGGGCGATAGACCCGTCGATCCGGGGGCTGGCAAGGTCGATCCAGCGGTCATACCACCAACGGATCTCCGTCTCCCATTCGGGGTGGGCGGCCGCACAGGCGTAGACCGTGTCGCGAAACTGCGCCCCGGCATCCACGCGGGCGTTCATCTCATGCAGGTCGACCGCCGCAAACAGGGCCTTTGTGCGGTCTGGGCCGATGGCCTGCGTGTAAAACCGTTCAGGGTTCCATTCGATCAGCACATTGCCGATGTCAAACACGACCGCTTCGACTGTCAAACCTGCTCCTTTCGCGGCGCACTGTTTCGCGCCACAGCGTATAAAGGCCCGCCCCGACGATCAGGGTGATCCCGGACCAAGCCGTACGATCTGGCCAAACCCCAAAGATTACAACCCCCCACAAGATCGCCATCGGCATGCCCGAATATTCAAAGCCTGCCACCATCCCCGCCTCGCACAGGCGATAGGCTTGGCTGACCATCAGCCCCCCCAGCGAGACGGCAAGCCCGGTTGCGAAAAAGACCGGAATGTCGGCCGGATCGGGCCAAACCCACGGTCTGAGGAGGAATTCCAGCGCGGCATTATCGGCGGTCAGGAATTTCCCATCCCCGGCAAACACCCCCATCAAGGCGCTGACGATCACGAAACCGATCTGCACATAGAACGAAAGGGTAAAGGCGGATTCCGTATTGCGCATCCGCCGCGTCATCATGTGGCTGGTGGCATAGCAAAAAGACGAAATCAGCACCAGGATCGTCGCCATCTGCACCACGCCCTGCCCCGGTCGAACCATGATCAACACGCCGACAAAGCCGCACAAGATGGCGCCCCACCGATGCAGGCCGATGCGCTCTCCCAAAAAGGCGACCGACAGCAGCGTGACGAACAGCGGCGAGACATAGGCGACCGCCACCGCATCCGCCAAGGGCATCACCCGCAAGGCCAGAAAATAAGCCACATTCGACACCAGAATGACCGAGACGCGAAACGCATGCCCCTTGAACCGCCGGGTGCGCAACTGGCCAAAGCCTGTTCCTGACAGTTTGATCATCACCATCAAAAAGCTCAGCCCGATCACCGCGCGGAACAGGATGATTTCGTGCAGCGGATAGGCCCCCGACAGGAACTTGACTGCGACATCGTTGACCGACAAGGTCACAGCCCCACCCAATGCCAACAGGATGCCAATCAAGCGCGTTTGCGGGGAAGTGTCGGGCGTAACGGTCATGCCCACCTGATGCCCCACACAGGGGCGCGCGGCTGTTCTATCGCCGACCCAAGCGCTTCGCTTTAGGCTGTTTTTACGCGGCGCAAGACCCGATCCAACACATCCAGAAACCGCGATCTGTCGGCCTTGGAAAAGGGACGTCCCCGCCCCACCATGAACGGATCGGCGCTGCGCATGTCTTGCATCAGATCACGGGTCGCCAGCACCATGCCAATATTGGCGCGGGTCAATTCCTCGCCGTTGTGTTTGACCACGGCCGCCCCCGCCTCGACGCATTTGGCGGCCAGTGGGATATCACCCGTGATCACCACATCGCCCGGCCCGCATTGCGCCGCGATCCATTTGTCAGCCTCGTCAGGGCCCTGAGCCACAAAGACCGATTGCACAAGCGGATTTTGCGACGGGCGAATGCCACCATTCGACACCATCAACATGGAAACGCCGTGCCGCGTCGCCACACGCTCAGCTTCTTCTTTCACGGGGCAGGCGTCGGCATCGACAAAGATGCGGGTCATGGGCAGGTCCGGCGGCAGAGAAACACAGAGGTCAAACGCTGGTGGCTGGGTCGCCAAGGCGTTGCCGCCTTGGCAGGCGGGCATCACCCATAAAGGGCCTTTGCATGGAACCCGATATGCTCTTCCATAAAGGTCGAGACAAAGAAATAGCTGTGGTCATAGCCCTGTTGCATCCGCAACGCCCCCGGTTGGCGGCGCGCGGCCATCGCCTCGGCCAAGGACTCGGGCATCAAGAGATCAAGGAACTGATCCTTGGTGCCCTGATCGATCAGGATCGGGCCATCGAACCCGCGTTTCCGCATCAAAAGCGTCGCGTCAAACGCGGCCCAACTGCTTTCGTCCTTGCCCAGATAGGCACTGAACTGTTTGCGTCCCCAATCGCTGGCCGTGGGGTTGCAGATCGGCGAAAACGCCGACACAGACCGGAACCGCCCCGGAAAGCTCATCGCGATGGTCAGCGCCCCATGGCCCCCCATCGAATGGCCGGTGATCGACTGCGCCGCCTCGGCCAAGGGAAAGGCGCAGAGTCGAAATCGAACTCCGTAGAACTCCAATAATAGTTATTAGCAAAGCTGCCAACATTTCCTAATCCAAGGGCGTTTCCTTGACCGATATTTTGATACATCAAATTTAACTCAACTTTGGATGGTAGATACCAATC
>JALQUQ010000020.1:3621-15553 GCA_023263735.1 Paracoccaceae bacterium
CCGCGCCCTGCCCCAGATCGTAATCCGGATGATCCGCAACCTGTGCCCCCCGGGGCGAGGTATCGGGAAAAACCAACGCAACACCCGCCTCGGCCGCCCAGCGCTGCGCCCCGGATTTCACCATGGCGTTTTCATGCGTGCAGGTCAGACCCGACAGATACCAGATGACTGGAACCGGCCCATCCTCGGCCACTTCGGGCAGAAACAGACCAAAGGTCATGTCGCAGCCGGTTGAGGTGGACGCATGCGAATACACGCCCTGCACGCCCCCAAAGGCCCGGTTTTCAGAAATGGTCTTCATGACGTTCCCCCCGTCACCATGGCGATGATCGCCGAAACTGTCAAAATGCTGGCCCCGGTCGACATCAGGATCGAGGTCGAGACCCGCTGAGGCGCCACACCGTAATGTGCCGCCAGAATGTATACGTTGCCCGCCACGGGCAGTGAGGCCGCAGCGATCATGACCGCAGCCGCCCCCGGCTCTACCGAAAACAGGGTCAGCGCGGCCAAGGCCACGGCCCCCGGGTGCAGGAAAAGCTTGGCCAATGCAAGCCACCCCGCAACTTCGATCCGCTCGGCGGTCCGGCCAGCCAGCGACGCCCCGATCGCAAACATCGCCCCCGGCGTGGCCGCCGCCCCCAAAAGGGACAGAAATTCATCGATCGGCGCCCAGAGGGACAACCCCGTGGCACCCCAGATCAGCCCCGCAACCATCGAGACGATCATCGGGTTGCGTGCCAAACCCGAAACCAAAGCCCCGGCCACCCCCCAACGCATCCGCCCCTCGCGGTTCAGGGTCATCAGGATGGTGATCAATGACGAAAACACGATCAGATCGATTGCCAGCACCAAAAGAACCGGCCCTGCTGCCTGTTGACCCATCAACAGAACCAGCATCGGCACCCCCAGAAAACCCACATTGCCCACCACGGCACATTGGGCCTCGACCGTGGCTTCGGGCAAAGACACGCCCCGCAAGATGGCCACGCAAAAGACCAGAAGGTAAACGGCAAATGAGGCGGTCAGATAGGCAAATACGAAAGACCACGAAAACACCTCACCCAGCGACAAGGTCGCGGCAAAGCGAAACAACATCGCCGAAAGCGCAAAGTAAAACACGAATTTTGTCAGCGCCGCCGTGGCCTCGGCGGTGAAAAACCGCATCTGCCCGGCCAAATAGCCCAAGCCCGCCAATCCGAAAAAGGGGAGCGTCTTTAGAAGAATGGGAAGCATAAAAGGGTCCGTCTGGCGTCAGGCTGAGGGTTTCACCAAAGTGCAACAGATGCAAGCCATGCTGATCCGGCACGGCGCTTGGGCCCGTGGCTGTTGCCCTTCCTCAGCCCATCGTTTCCACACAATGCCGCCGGAAGGCGCGTTTCAGCATATCCAACTCTTGGCGCAGCAAATCGACTTCGGCGCGCAGATCATCCTCCATCGCAACGCCCGTGATCACCGTGAAATGGGCCATCGCCTCGGTCTGGCCCTTTTCGCGGATCAGAAAGGTCTGAACCCCCTCATTCAGACTGTCCGCCGGAATGGGCACAAAGACCGCCCAGTCGCCGGGCCGGTTGGGCACCGCCGCCACCGTCACGCCGGGAACGTTCTGTTCCAGCAGCACCACCTCAAGCTGCGGCTCTGTCGTGTAACCCGACAACAAGCCATGCCAGATGCCCGATTTGATGCGCGTCTTGGTCAGGAGTTTTTCCGACATGCTGCCCTCTTAGATTTCGGCGCGCGGACGGCGGCTGAGCGTGACATCGCGCAGGATGATCTGGTTCATCTCGGGGCCCTCAAAGATAAGATCGACCCACAGCTTTTCGACGCGCTTTTCATTGACCTTGGTATAGGCAAGATCGAATTCGACCGCGACCTCTTCGTTGCCCAGCGGCAATTCGCGCACGATCTGTTCCACGTTGGGGCCGTGTTTCACGTTCAGCCGCGCAAAGATTTCCAGCGGCTTTTCCATTTCGACGATGATATCCAGCCGGATGATGTGGCGCAGGCGCAGCCCTTGGGTCACATCCTGCGGCAAATCGAGGGCCAGCGACAGGAACGATCCGTCAAATCGGAACACATCCATCCGAAAGCCAAACGGGGCAAGATCAGCCTCTCGCGTGTTGCGGATCTGGCGCACGGTCAATTCGCTGCGACGACAGTCGTGAAAAACGGTCGCACCGTCACAGACCACCGCCCGGCCCGGAACGTTGGAAAAGCCGGGAACCGAAATCGGACCACGCCAAAGATCGGGGCGCCACGCCCAGTCGGTTCCCATCTGCTTGCGAATGGCGTTTGACCCGATGACCGGCAGGGCAAGCCGATGTTCGGCCTGATGCAAAAGCCGGTCGAGATTGCGGCGCACGGCCCGCGCCTGTCCGCGCAGGGTGCGCAATTTATGCAGCTCGATGGTAGGCGCCTCTTCGGCCAATGCCTCCCACCGCCGCTGCATGCGACGGTGCATCCATCGATCCATCCAAGCCCGTAGTCTGCCTGCCATCTATCCCAGCCGCCCGTGCCCTGTGCCGCGATTGTCGACCAATCGGAAACGATTCCTTATCGCGCGGAAATCGAAAAGACTCTACCCCTCGCGGCGCTTCGCTTTCGTTTAGGCGGAAAAATTTTCGGATATTCAACCGTTTTGCGGGTTCGCCTTTTTCATGGCCCGGGCGGCGGCGGCGGCCAGATCCAGACCATCCTCTGCCGGCAGACCGTTGGCATTGATGCCAATGGTGATCAACCGCCCCCGCGCGGCCAGCATCGCCCGCCAATTTTCACCCGTTTGCGCATCATAGACATGCATCAGGAACATCTCGTCCTGCGACTGAGCGCTCAGGATCTTGACGTCATTGGCCTTGGCCCTGCCGCTCAGGGTTTGGCGCCCCTGATCCGAGGTGAAGAAATCGCTCAGCGCCTCTCCGCCCTCGGCCATCACCGCTCCAGAACCGGGCGGGCCGACAGAAATAGCGATCGCGGCGCGCGCCACCTTGCCGATGGTCAGGCAAGGGCCAACCAGAACATGGGCGCTGCCATCGACTTCTTTCACCGTTTGCAGATCGGGGCAGTACCCCAATGGCCCCGTGATCGTCATCGATTTGTCCAACACAGAGACGCGCGGATTGATCGACGACACGAATGGAAGTTCGGACAGCACGCTATTGGTCACACAGCCTGTCAACAAAACCGCCGACGCAAGCGCCAACACGTAACGAAATTTTTGACGCATTCTTGCCGATACCTGCCCAATTCATGCCGGTTTCCCCGGGTTTCGGCCGATCCTATCGCAACCGGCCGTCGAATTTCCAGCGGGGAACCTGCGGTCAGCGCTTTCAAATCCCCCGATTTTGCGAGAAATCTGGGCCAAGGGTCAAACGTGGCCCGCAACAAAGGCACCCCAACGTTGATCCAGCACGCGGCACCATACCCCCGGATAGACATCCTTGATCTGACCCGCGGTCTGGCGGTTGCTTGCATGGCGATCTTTCACCTGACCTTTGACCTGATGTTATTCGGACATCTGCCAGCCGGGTATGTCTTTGAAGGGGGTTGGCCCTATTTTGCGCGGGGCATCGCCAGCAGTTTCCTGTTCATGGCCGGGCTTTCGGCTTGGATGTCACATGGATCGGCGATCCGATGGAGTGCGGTCTGGCGACGGTTCGCGATGATTGCGGGCGCGGCGGTTCTGGTCAGCGCTGGCACCTATGTCGCCATGCCGGGCGAATTTGTCCGCTGGGGAATCTTGCACATGATCGCCGCGGGCAGCCTGATCGGCCTTGCCTTTTTGCGCGTTCCCGTGGCCGTAACCGTGGCGGTGGCCATCGTGGCCTTTGTCCTGCCGCATGTCGGTCGGGCCGAGGTGTTTGACCACCCAGCCCTGATCTGGGTCGGCCTGTCGACCACGGTGCGCCCGATGATGGATTACGAACCCGTGCTGCCTTGGCTTTGCCCTTTTCTGCTGGGGGTGGCCTTTGGCCGCTGGGGAAGCCGCCGCGGCCTGTGGCAACATCTGGCGCGCTGGTCGGTGCCCCCCCCATTTCGCTGGCTTTTGTGGCCGGGCCGGCACAGTCTTGGCATTTACCTTGTCCATCAGCCCATCCTGTTCGGGCTTGTTTGGGCCTATACGGGGGCAATGGCGGGATGATCACCGAAACAGACAATCTTTACGCCAGCTTGATGGCAACCAAAGCGGCACCGGATGATCTGGAGCAGATGATTTCCGCCAGCGCCCCCGAGGTTCAGGCCCGACTGGCGCGGATCGACCGCTCTTTCCTGCGCGCTCTGCTGCGCCACAGCCGGGGCGATGCGGCCATCCCCCATGCCGGGGCGATCATCCGCCATCTGGCCACGGCACCGGTTGCCCCGGTTTTTCTGCCGGAAATCGCCCATTCGCGGACGATGGCCCTGCCGGTTACGGGCGAAATCGCTGGCATGCCAGCGTTTTCCAACCGTGCCTTTGATCGCTGGTTTCACGATCAACGGGTCGATTACGGATTGGGCCTTTATGGCGAAAAGCGCCGGGTTTATGAAACCGACCAGTTCGCCGACAGCGCCAGCACGGAACGGCGCACGATCCACATGGGCATCGATGTCTTTGCACCCGCCGGAACGGCCGTGCATGCCCCGATTGCGGGTATTGTCCAGTCGGTAATCTATAATGCCGATCCGCTTGACTATGGCCATACCCTGATCTTGCGCCATCCGTTCGGGGAGCACAGCTTCTTTACCCTTTACGGGCATCTTGGCGCGTCCCTCCCCGGTTTGTGCCAGCCGGGCCAAACCGTCGCCCCCGGTCAAATCATTGCGCATCTGGGCGATTGGCACGAAAACGGCGGCTGGGCCCCGCATCTGCATTTTCAGATCATGACCGACCTTCTTGACCAGACCGATGGCAATTTCTTTGGGGTCGGGCAAGAAAGCCTGTGGCCGGTTTGGCAACAGATCTGCCCTGACCCCAACCTGATCTTGCGCCTGCCCCCGGCGCTCTTTGGCCGTTGAAGAGAACGCACCCAAGCTGCAATCTGCGCCGGTGTCGTGTCTGCATTGCATTTCGGGCCGCACCCCTCTATCTGAGGGCTATCGCCGAAACCCAAAAAGGCCGACCCGCATGAACTGGATTTCGAACTACGTTCGCCCAAAGATCAACTCGCTGTTTTCCCGCCGCGAGGTGCCCGAGAATTTGTGGACGAAATGCCCGGAATGCGGGACCATGCTGTTTCACCGCGAACTTTCGGGCAATCTGAACGTTTGCACGAATTGCGATCACCACATGGCCATCAGCCCGCGGGATCGTTTTGCAGGTCTTTTTGATGCGGGCGTGTTTGTCGAGGTCAAGGTTCCCGAACCTTTGGCCGACCCTCTGCATTTCAAAGACCAAAAGAAATACCCTGATCGGTTGAAGGCCGCCCAAAAGGCGACCGGCGAAAAAGAGGCAATGTTGGTTGCCGAAGGCGACATCGGTCGCACCCCGATCGTTGCCGTGGCCCAAGACTTCAGCTTCATGGGCGGGTCGATGGGGATGTATGTCGGCAACGCCATCGTTGCCGCCGCCGAACGCGCGGTCAAGTTGAAGCGCCCGATGGTCCTGTTCTCGGCCGCAGGGGGGGCGCGGATGCAAGAGGGGATCTTGTCCCTGATGCAGATGCCCCGCACCACGGTCGCCGTGCAGATGCTGAAGGATGCGGGCCTGCCCTATATCGTTGTGCTGACCCATCCGACCACAGGCGGGGTCACGGCATCCTATGCCATGCTGGGCGATGTGCAGATCGCCGAACCGAATGCCCTGATCTGTTTCGCCGGCCCTCGGGTTATCGAACAGACGATCCGCGAAAAGCTTCCCGAAGGTTTCCAACGCGCGGAATATCTGCTGGATCATGGCATGCTGGACCGTGTGACCCATCGCAAGAATCTGCGCGACGATCTGATCACCATCCTGCGCATGTTGACCAAGCAGCCCCCGGCGATCAAAGGCGATCTTCCGCCCCCGGCAACTGCTGCAACCCCCTCATCGGAAAAATAATCTTGGCCACCGGCTCTGACGCTATTCTGGAACGGATGATGACTTTGCACCCCAAGGTCATCGATCTGACATTGGATCGGGTTCATCGTTTGCTGGCCGCACTGGACCGGCCGGAAACGCGATTGCCGCCCGTGATCCACATCGCGGGCACCAATGGCAAGGGCAGCACGCAAGCCATGATCCGGGCCGGGATGGAAGCCTGCGGCGAAACCGTTCACGCCTACACCTCACCGCATCTTGCGCGGTTTCACGAGCGTATTCGGCTGGCGGGGGAGCTGATTTCCGAACCGGCGCTGACCGCCCTGCTGGACGAGTGCGTCACCGCGAACGGCCCCGATGAAATCACGTTTTTCGAAATCACCACCTGCGCGGCGTTTCTGGCTTTTGCCCGCACCCCCGCAAACTGGACCTTGCTTGAGGTCGGGTTGGGGGGTCGGCTGGATGCGACCAACGTTGTCGATCAGCCTGCGCTGACGATCATCACCCCGGTCAGTCTGGACCACGAGGCCTTTCTGGGGGACACGATTGAAAAGATCGCCGCCGAAAAGGCCGGGATCATCAAACGCGGTGTGCCCGTCGTCATCGGCCCGCAAAGCGAGGCGGGTCTGGCGGTGATGGAAGACCGCGCCAACCGGCTGGGTGCGCCCATCTTTGCCTATGGCCAACATTGGAATGTCTGGCAGGAACGCGGACGGCTGATCTATCAGGACGAAAATGGCCTGCTGGATTTGCCCGCGCCCAATCTGCCCGGCCCGCATCAGTTTCAGAACGCAGGCGCGGCGATTGCGGCGCTGCGGCTGTTGGGCAAGCCCGACACGGCGGCCGAGGCCGCGGTGACCACGGCGTTCTGGCCCGCCCGGATGCAGCGCCTGCGCCAAGGCCCGCTGGCCGATCTGGCGGCAGGAACCGAACTGTGGCTGGACGGCGGCCATAACCCGGCTGGGGGCGAGGCGGTCGCCGCCACCTTGGCCACAATGCCCGCACGCCCGACCTATCTGATCTGCGGCATGCTGAATACAAAGGATGTGCGCGGCTATATGGCGCCGATGGCCGGGCAGGTCGCCGGGCTGTTCGCGGTGTCGATCCCCGGCGAAAAGAACACCCTTCCCGCCGAGGCCACCCGTGACGCCGCCCTATCGGTTGGTATCGCGGCCGAGACGGCGACCAGTGTCAGCGACGCACTGGCCGAAATCCTGCGGCGCGACCCCATGGCCCGCGTGCTGATCTGCGGTTCGCTCTATCTGGCGGGCATCGTTCTGCGGGAAAACGGCTAAATCCCGTAGCAGCGCATGAACATCGTGACCGCCCCGTCAACAACACGGCGGCGGTCGGCGGGCGAAGACCCCTCGGCCATGTTGAAAATCAACCGTTCATGCAGATCGGCCTTGCACAATTGCAAGAACTGTTCGGCAGCCAGATCGATGTCATCGATCCGCAGGGCCCCACGCACGACCGCCTGCCGCAGATAATCGGCCAGCCGGTCCCGGATCAGTCTTGGCCCTGACTGATAAAACTGATGGCCCAGTTCGGGAAAACGGTCGCTTTCGGCGACACAGATCCGAAACACATTCTGCCCCAGATCCGACAGGACGAAATCCATGATCCGTTCGGCCGCCATGGCCAAAACGCCAGCGACGGGCGCGCAATCGTCAATCAGGGCCCTTGCCTCATCTGCCTGCCGGGCGCATTCGGCCTTGGCCACTTCCATGAACAACAGGCGTTTGTCTGGAAAATAGCTGTACAGCGTGGCTTTGCTGACCCCTGCCTGACGCGCAATGTCATCGACCGACGCGCCTTGGAACCCGTCTCGCAAAAAGATCGCGCGCGCGCCCTCAAGAACCTGATCGAACTTGCGCCCTTTTCTGACCGCTGGCTGCTGCATCTTTCCGCCACTGCCCCATGGTCCAACCACCATAGGCGACGGCCGGGGCAGCGACAAGCCGACGGCCATAGAAACCGTGATCACAGGCCCCCTCGCCAACGCTCAAATTCACTGGGTTCCAGCGGCCCAGGCAAACCCTTTGGCCACACCTGGCATCTAAACCACCCCATTGGCAAAATGCCCATTGAACCTTTGATCAAATTCCATAAATTAGAACCATTCTAAGAAAGGTGTGCCATGCTCTCCTCCCTCACCCAACGGCGCCGGTTTTCCGACCTCAGCGAACAAGAAATCCTGGCTCTGGCGATTTCTTCAGAAGAGGACGACGCCCGGATCTACCGCAGCTATGCCGAGCGACTGCGTGGCGAATATCCCGCCTCGGCCGCGATCTTTGAAGGCATGGCGGAGGAGGAGGACACCCACCGCAACCGATTGATTTCCCTGCATCAGGCCCGGTTTGGAGAGGTCATTCCCCTGATCCGGCGCGAACATGTCGCCGGCTTTTATGCCCGCAAGCCGATCTGGCTGATGCACAACCTGACCTTGGACACCATCAGGGCCGAGGCCGAAGGGATGGAGCGTCAGGCCGAGGCCTTTTACCTCCGCGCCGCCAAAACAACAAAGGATGCCGAAACCCGGCGCCTGTTGGGCGATCTGGCCGCAGCCGAGGGCAAACATGCCGAAAAGGCCGACCAACTGACCGCCAGTGCCTTGGACCCGGAAACCAAGGCCGAAGAGGATCGTGCCGCCCACCGTCAATTCATCCTGACATGGGTTCAACCCGGTCTGGCTGGGCTGATGGACGGATCTGTTTCCACCCTCGCCCCGATTTTCGCGACCGCTTTTGCCACTCAAGACACGTGGACGACCTTTTTGGTGGGCGCCGCCGCCAGCGTGGGGGCGGGTATTTCGATGGGCTTTACCGAAGCGGCACATGACGACGGCGTTCTGTCGGGCCGTGGCAGCCCATGGAAGCGCGGCTTTGCCTCGGGCATCATGACGGCCGTTGGCGGGCTGGGTCACGCCTTGCCCTACCTGATCCCGGAATTCTGGACTGCCACCACGATTGCGATGATCGTCGTATTCATCGAACTTTGGGCCATCGCGTGGATTCAGAACAAGTACATGGAAACCCCCTTTGTGCGCGCGGCCTTGCAAGTTGTGCTGGGAGGCGCTCTGGTGTTTGCGGCGGGGGCACTGATCGGGGGGGGCTGACGATGTACCACAAAGGCGGCGTGCGCTATGAACCCTTGGCCCTGCCAGATCGGGTCGGGCTGTCCGATGCCGAAGCCTTGGCCAAGGCCCAAGCCCACTTGGCCTATATGCGCAAACGGCATTCGGTTCGCCAGTTTTCGACCGAACCCGTTTCTGCCGAAATCATCGCCGCCTGCATTGCCACCGCAGGCACCGCGCCATCGGGGGAGAACCATCAGCCATGGCATTTCGTGGCAATCGGCAACCCCGAAATGAAGCAAAAGATCCGCCTTGCCGCCGAGGAAGAAGAGCGCGCCTTTTATTCCGGGGGCGGTGGCGACGAATGGCTTGCGGCGCTGGAACCCATAGGAACGGGCGTGGAAAAGCCCCATCTGACCGATGCCCCGTGGCTCATCGTGGTCTTTGCCCAAAAGTTCGGCATGACCTTGGATGGGGTAAAGTACAAAAACTACTATGTGCCCGAAAGCGTTGGTATTGCGACCGGCTTTCTGATTTCCGCGTTGCACAACGCAGGGTTGGTCTGTCTAGAGCACACGCCAAACCCGATGAAGTTTCTAAATGACCTGTGCGGCCGCCCCGCGAATGAAAAACCGGTCATGATCTTGCCCGTCGGGCACCCTGCTTTGGATGCCACGGTTCCCGCAGTCGCCAAGCGGAAAAAGCCGCTGGGCGATATCCTGACGCTGTTGCCTTAGACTTCCGCACCCAAGTGGGCCTGCCCGCGTTTGGCGGCAAGATCCATCTGTTTTTGCCGCTCGCGGAAACGGGCGCGGTCAGCTTCGGAATATTCCGATTTGCACTGTGGGCAGCAGACGCCCTTTTCATAATCGGGGTGCTTTCGGTCGTCGACCGACACTGCCCGACGGCACGCCCCGCAGCTTTCATTCGTGCCCGGCACCAACCCATGCCCGACCGAAACCCGCTGATCAAAGACAAAGCATTCGCCCTTCCACAGGCTGTCTTCCTGCGGAACAACCTCAAGATATTTCAGAATCCCGCCCTTAAGGTGAAAGACCTCGTCAATGCCCTGCGACAGCAGGAAATTGGTGGATTTCTCGCAGCGAATGCCGCCCGTGCAGAACATCGCAATCCGCTTGTTGTGGAAACGGTCGCGGTTTTCCTCCCACCACTTGGGGAATTCGGTAAAGCTGTGCGTGCCCGGATCAACCGCACCTTCAAAGGTGCCGATGGCGTATTCATAATCGTTGCGCGTGTCGATCACGGCAACATCTGGTGCTGAAATCAGCGCATTCCAATCATGCGCATCGACGTAATGCCCCACCTTGGCCTTGGGGTCCACATCCGGCACGCCCATCGTGACGATTTCGCGCTTTAACTTGACCTTCATCCGGCCAAAAGGCATCGACGCCGCATAGCTTTCTTTCCATTCAAGATCGCCACAGCCGGGCAGGCCCCGCACATGGGCCAAGACCGCGTCGATCCCCTGACGCGTGCCCGCGATGGTGCCATTGATCCCTTCGCGTGCAAGCAAAAGCGATCCTTTGACCCCCTGAGCGGTACAAAGATCCAAAAGCGGCCCCCGCAAGGCAGAGGGGTCGTCAAAGCGGGTGAAATGATAAAGTGCGCAAACTGTCAGCATATGCAGCCCATACTCCCGGAAGGCACCCGATTTCAAGCGGCTCGCTTGACGCAGGGCAATCGCCCGCTTAGCCAAGAACAAACGACAGGAGGTTCCGATGCGCCCACAGACCGAAGCTTTGATCGTGATCGACGTTCAGAACGACTTTTGTCCCGGCGGCGCGTTGGCCGTGGCCGGGGGGGATCAGATCCTCGCGCCGATCAATGCCCTGATGGATCAGTTTTCGACCGTCGTGTTGACGCAGGATTGGCACCCGGCGGACCATAGCTCGTTTGCCGACAATCATCCCGGCGCGGCACCATTCAGCCTGACCGACATGCCCTATGGCCCGCAGGTTCTGTGGCCCACCCATTGTGTGCACGGCACGAAAGGGGCCGCCTTTCACGCTGGGCTGAAAACAGACCCTGCCCAGTTGATCATTCGCAAGGGGTTTCGGCCGCAGATCGACAGCTACTCGGCCTTTTTCGAAAACGACCGGAAAACGGCCACGGGGCTTGATGGCTATCTGCGCAATCGCGGCATCACGCATCTGACCTTTGTCGGCTTGGCGACCGATTATTGCGTGGCCTATTCCGCGCTGGATGCCGCGTCGCTGGGATATCAGGCGACGGTGATCTTGGGGGCCTGCCGTGCCATTGATCTGAACGGGTCTTTGGCTGCGGCAACCGCCAATCTGCGCGCTGCCGGGGTTGTCCTGAACGACTGATCCTGCGGGGGCAGATCAAGGAAAACCAATCAAAATCAATCAGAGATTCGCGCCAATCCCTTACAGGGCTCTTGCAACAGAACTGTGACTTGATGCACCAAAGACGAATTGGAGGAGCCCAGTCATGGTCGATATTGCCACGCGCGTTTGGAACCACAAGTGGAAGATCGACCCGGTCGTTCGCTCGCTGATCGACACCGACTTTTACAAGCTCTTGATGTGCCAGTCGATCTTTCGCAACCGCCCCAACACCAGTGTGACCTTTAGCCTGATCAACCGCACGAAATCGGTGCGACTGGCCGATCTGATCGACGAAGGCGAACTGCGCGAGCAGCTTGACCACATTCGCAGCCTGAGCCTGTCGCGCGGGGAAAGCACTTGGCTGCGCGGCAACACCTTTTACGGCAAGCGCCAGATGTTCCGCCCCGATTTCATGGAATGGTTCGAAAACCTGCGCCTGCCCGCCTATCATCTGGAAAAACGGGATGGCCAGTACGAACTGACCTTTGAAGGCAGTTG
>JALQUQ010000210.1 GCA_023263735.1 Paracoccaceae bacterium
GCCCCGCGTCGCTGGGCCTGTCCTCCGACACCCGCAGCCTTGGCCTGATGCTTCAGGCCCTGACCCTCAGCCAGACCGATGCGCCAACCCTCTCTCCCGCGGTCGCCCATGCGGGCGGCTCGCTCGGCGATGCGGTGATGACCAATTCGCTGCAGGCCCTGACCGCCAACAAGGCGCGCTATGATCTGATCGAACTTGACATGAACTGGACAACCGACGGCCAGATCGTCTGCCTGCACGATTGGGAAGAGGCCTTTGCCGCCCGCTTTGGCAAGGTCGCGGCCCCGGTCGATCTGGCCAGTTTCCGCAAGATGCTGGCCGATACGCCGGATCGTCCGCAGAACTGCGATCTGGAAACGTTGGCCGCATGGCTCCGCGCCAATCCCGGCCCGCGCATCGTCACCGATTTCAAGACCGACCCGATCAAGGGCCTGTCGATGATCGCCGAACGCTATCCCGATCTGCTGCCCCGGTTTGCCCCGCAGGCCTATCACCCCGAAGAAATCGCCCAATTGCACGCGCTTGGCTATGGGCAGGTGATCTGGACGCTGTACCAGTTTGGCAGCAATCAAGAGGCCATCGTCAAGGCCGCCAAAGACTTCCAGCCCGCCGCCATCACCATGCCGTCGGAAATGGCGGCAACGGGGCTTTTGGCGGGGCTCAAGGGCGCGCTGGACCTGCCGCTTTATGTGCATACCGTGAACGACCCCGCCGAAACCGCCTGCTATGTGGCGGCGGGGGCGCTTGGCGTCTATTCCGACAGGCTTTCGCGCGATGACATGCCATCCCTTCCCACCCCGGCCAAATGTGATCAGGTGATCACGGCCATGAAATGATCGGGGGGGCCAACAGCCCCCCCGCCATACCATGGAAAAAAGTTTTCGCCCGCTGTCGAAAATCGCGGGCGCGCTTCGACTACACTCCATCACACAGGGCAAGGAGTTGGCCGATGCAGTACATGTTTCTGATCTATCTGGATGAGGGCAAATTCGCCCCGATGACACAGGCCGAACGCGATGGCCTTGTCACCGCGATGCTCGATTATGACGACACCCTGCGCGAAAGCGGGCATCTGATCCTGAGCGAGGCGCTCAAACCCCCGGCCGAGGCCGTGACCCTGCGGAAATGGGCGGGCAGCTTGACCACGACCGATGGCCCCTTCATGGAAACCAAGGAACATCTCAGCGGGGTCATTCTGGTTCAGGCCCGCGATCTGAACGAGGCCATTCAACTGGCGGCGAAAATGCCCTTGGCCACCCTTGGATCAATCGAAGTGCGCCCGCTCGAAATCTTGCAAAGGGGAACGGCATGAAATTTCTCTGCGTGGTTCTGGTCGATGAAACCCTTGCCGCCGCGATGACCCCCGAAGATTGGGCCGAAATGGATCGCGTGTCGCAAGACTATGACCAATCGCTGATGACGCGCGGCGTCTTTGTCGCGGCCGAGGCGCTTTACGGCCGCGAAACCGCCCGCACGGTTCGGGTGCGCGCGGGCGATGCGATGGTGACCGACGGCCCCTTCATGGAGGCCAAGGAAACGCTGGCCGGGTTCATCCTTGTCGATGTCGCAAGCTTTGACGCCGCGGTCGAGATTGCCAAGGGCATCCCGATGGCCCGTCTGGGCGCGGTCGAGGTGCGGCAGGCGATGGTCTTTTGATGCCCGCCCCGCTGGATATCGATCAGATCTGGCGCGATCATTCGCGCCGGGTTCTGGCCAGCCTGATCCGGCTGTTTCGCGATTTCGATCTGGCAGAAGAAGTCTTGCAAGATGCCCTGTTGGCCGCCGCGCAAAAATGGCCAATCGATGGCATGCCGCAAAACCCGGCGGCTTGGCTGGTCAGCGCCGGGCGATTTCGCGCGCTCGATCGCCTGCGCCGCCAAAGGAAAGACCGCGATCTGGGCCGTCAGATGGCCGATCTGGGCCCCATGGCCATCGATCCCGATCCAAACGGCCCCGACCCAAATGGCCCCGCCATGCTCCCCGATGATCCGCTGCGGTTGATGTTTGCCTGTTGCCACCCGTCGCTTCCCCCCGAACAGCAGGTCGCGCTGACCCTGCGCACCCTGTGCGGGCTGACGACCGAGGAAATCGCCCGGGCCTTTCTGCTCCGCCCCTCTGCCTTGGCGCAACGGATCGTGCGGGCCAAGCAGCGCATCAAAGAGGCGGGCCTGCGCTATGAACTCCCCGAACCCGCTGACCTGCCCCAGCGGCTTGGGTCGGTCTTGCGGGTGATCTATCTGGTCTTCAACGAAGGTTATTCGGCCCACAGCGGCGACAGCCTGCAACGTCACGATCTGACGGCCGAGGCCATCCGCCTGTGTCGCCTGTTGGCCGATTTCCTGCCAGAGGCCGAGGTGCTGGGGCTTTTGGGCCTGATGATGCTGCATCAGGCGCGCGCCATGACCCGCGAAACGGGCACCGGCGATCTGATCCCCCTCGACGATCAGGATCGCACGGCATGGGACCGCGCCCTGATCGCCCAAGGCACCGATCTGGTGACCCGCGCCTTTGCCACCGGGCAGGTCGGCCCCTACAGCCTTCAGGCCGCCATCGCCGCGCTGCATTGCGCGGCCCCCAGCCCAAAAGACACCGATTGGCACGAAATTCTGGGGCTTTACACCGTGATGATGCGCGTGGCGCCCTCGCCCGTGGTGCAGCTCAACCGCGCCATCGCCGTCAGCCGGGTGCGTGGCCCCGCTGCGGCGCTGGAACTGATCCTGCCCTTGATCCGGGGCGGGGAATTGGCGGGCTATCATCTGGCCCATGCCGCCTGCGCCGACATGCAGCGCCAATTGGGCGACCTGTCCGGCGCCATCGCCGCGTATGAAACGGCGCTGGCCCTGTGTCACCAAGACCCCGAGCGCCGTTTTCTGCGCCGCAAACTGTCAGACCTGCAAAAGCCGCAGGGTTAGTCGCGCAAATCCGCGTTCATGCGCCCAGCGCGTCCGCCCCGGCGGCGGGCACCATTGGGCGGCACCAGCGCCTCTTTCAACAGACCACTCATCGGATGATCCGGCGCGCCCAACCCATATTCGGCGATCAGCGCCCGCAAGGCATCCGAGGTGTCGGTCCCGGCTTTCAGGCTCAGCGCCCAATCGACAAAGATCGATTTGCATTCGCCCAAGGTGATGCCCTCGATGCGATAGCTTTCCCGCACCAGCCCCTTGGGATCGGCATCTTTCAGGTCCATCGCGCGTCTCCCCATCACTCTTGATCCCTAATCTGGGCATTGATCACCGCTTCGGCCGCCTCGACCGCGCGGTCCAGTCGCTCCGACAATTCGCTGGCCGTGGTCGCGCCCGTTTCGCGCAAGAGGAAATCGCGTCCCCCCTCGCCGATCGCATCCATATCCAGCGCACCCTCGGTCAGCAACCGCGATGCGCATTGCATCCGCCACATGAGCCTATAAGTGTCCAGCAACACCTGTTGGTCGGATTCCGACACGCCGCAGCGCTTTGCCGAAGCGATCTGCCGCTCAACGGTCCGCGCTGGCGCCGCCGAGATCAGCGCAAAGGTCTGCGCCGCCAGTTCGATATCCATCAGCCGTCCGGGGCCGTTCTTGGCCTCCCACGTGCCGCGCGGCGGTTTCGCCTCGGACAGCCGGTCGCGCATGCGCGACACATCGGCCCGCACGCCCGCGCCTTGCCCCTTTTGCGCCAGCACCTCGCGGCGGAACGCTTCGAACGCAGCCGCCATCTCGGGATCGCCCACCAACACCCGCGCCCGCGTCAGCGCCAGATGTTCCCAGGTCCAGGCCTCGTCCATCTGATAGGCGGTAAAGCTTTGCCAACTGGTCGCCACTGGCCCCTGCCGCCCCGAGGGGCGCAGCCGCATGTCCACCTCATAAAGCCGCCCGTCGGGCATCTGCGCGGTCAGCGCCGTGACAAGACTTTGCGTCAGACGCGCGTAATAGGGCCGCGTGGCCAAGGATTTCGGCCCCTCCGACATCTCTTGCCCCTGCGCATCGTAAATCACGATCAAATCCAGATCGGATTCGGCATTCAACCGCGCCGCCCCCAGACTGCCCATGCCCAGCACAATCGCCCCCCGGCCCGGCGGCGGGCCAAACCGCCGCGCGAAATCGGCCACCGTTGCGGGCCAGATCGCCCCCAGCACCGCCTCGGCCAGATCGGCATAGGATTTCGCGGCCTCGAACGCATCGACCAACCCGCGCAGATGATGCACCCCCACCCGGAAATGCCATTCCTTCATCCAGCGGCGCGCGGCGATCAGCTTGCCCTCGTAATCCGCCACCCCCGCCAAGACCTGCGCCAGATCCTCGCGCAGTTTGGTCAGCCCCGGCCAAGCCGCCCAGAAACTGCCGCCGATCACCGCATCCAGCACCGCCGCATTGCGCGACAGATACCGCGCCAATTGGGGCGAGGTGCTGGCAATATCCACGATCAATTCGATCAGACTGGGGTTGGCGTCAAACAGCGCAAAGATCTGCACCCCGGCGGGCAAGCCCGCGAAAAATCCATCCAGCGCCGAAACCGCCTCATCCGGATGGGCCGAGCGGTGCAGATGCTTCAACACCTGCGGACGTATGCGGCGAAACAGGGCCTGCGCCCGGTCGGTTCGAAACGCCGGATATTTCGGCCAGCGCGCCACGATCGCTTGGGCATTTTCCGACAGCGCGACCGCCGGGTCCTCTGCCCCATCCTGCGCCGAAGGGCTAAAGAACCCCTCGGTCAGCGCATCGGTCCGTTTCAGCCGCTCCAAAAGGCCCGCGCGGAAGTCTGCCTCGCCTTGCCCGCAAAAGGCCGCGATCCGCGCAACCCCTTCGGCCGTCACCGGCATCGTATGGGTCTGGGCATCGTTGACCATCTGCAACCGGTGTTCCACCTCGCGGTGCTGGCGGTACAGCGCCGTCAATTCCTCGGCCACACCAGCGGGCACCCAGCCCTTGGCCGCCAGCATCGCCAGCCCCCCCACGGTCGTGTTGCCGCGCAAATCGGGGTCGCGCCCCCCCGCGATCAACTGCCGGGTCTGGGTAAAGAACTCGATCTCGCGAATGCCGCCCTGCCCCAGCTTCATGTTATGGCCCTCAACCGCCAAGGGACCATGCAAGCCCCGATGATCACGGATGCGCAGGCGCATGTCATGGGCATCC
>JALQUQ010000211.1 GCA_023263735.1 Paracoccaceae bacterium
TGCCCGCCAGACAAGGCCTTGGGCTTGCGATCCAGCAAAGGCGTCAGTTGCAGCGCTGCGGCGGCGGCCTCGACCTTTTGTTGGATCTGGGCCTTTGGCAGTTTCGCCAGCGACAGACCAAAGCCGATGTTTTCCCGCACCGTCAGATGCGGGTAAAGCGCATAAGACTGAAACACCATCGCGATCCCGCGTTCGCTGGGTTCGGCATGGGTCACATCCTTGCCGTCGATCTCGATCAGACCGGTCGTCGCCTCCTCCAGCCCCGAGATCAGCCGCAGCAGCGTCGATTTCCCACAGCCCGACGGCCCGACAAACACGCAGAATTCGCCCGGCTCGATGGTCAGATCGACCCCTTTGATCACCTCGACCGCCCCGAAACATTTGCGCAGGCTTTTCAGAATAACAGAAGTCATGCGCTTACCCCTTCACGGCGCCGGACGTCATGCCCGCAACGATTTGACGGTTAAAGAAGATGAACACCAACAGCGGCGGGATCGTGACCAAAAGAATGTTCATGAACAGCAGATTGAACTGCGACCGAAACTGCGATTGAAAGTTGAAGAGCGTCAGTTGCACCGTCACATTCTCTTTTCCGGGCAGGTAATACAGCGCATTGGTGAAATCGTTGAAAATCGCGATCGACTGCACGACGATCAAGGTCACGGTCACCGGTTTCAACAACGGCAAGATGACCTTGAAAAAGATCTGCAACGGTTTCGCCCCGTCGATCCGGGCGGCCTCGTCCAGCTCTCGCGGGATGGTGCCGATGAAACTGCGGTACAAAAGCACCGAAAACGCCAGACCATAGGCCACATGGATCAAGACCATGCCGGTCAGCGTCTTGAACAGGTTCAGCCCCTGCAAGACCCAGATCGTTGGCACCACGGCGGGCGGCACCATCAGCCCCATCAGAACGCAGGCATAAATGACCTTGTTCCACCCCGACGGGCGGCGTTGCAGGATGTATCCAACCATCGCCCCAAACACGATCAGCAGGGCAACCGCGCCCACCGTGATCACCGTCGAATTGAAATAGGCCAACAACAGCATATAGTTGCGCGCCTTGACCACCTCGATCAGGTTTTCAACGAAAAACCATTCCGTGGGCCAGGTAAAGGTGAACAGCGCCGCCTCGGATTTCGATTTGACGGCCATGAACAGGATAAAGACAAAGGGCACGATGAACACGACCGTGGCCACGATCAGCGAGACCAATCCGATCAGACGTTGACGCCGGGTCATAGGTCCAACTCCCGCTTTTGGAACCAGGCGGTCATCGGAATGACGATCACGGCGATCAACAGGAACAAGATCACATTGCCCGCCGTCGATAGCCCATAGAACCCGGCCTGATATTGTTTGTAGATCACGCTGGCCAGCACATCCGAGGCAAAGCCCGGCCCGCCCCGCGTGGTGGCCCAGATCACATCAAACGACCGCAGCCCCCCGATCAGCGACAGCGTGATCACCGTCACCGTCGCCGGGCGCACCAAAGGCACGGTCACGCGCCAGAATTGTTGCAGACGGGTCGCGCCATCGATCCGGGCGGCCTCGTAATAATCGGGGGAAATCGCCGCCAGACCAGCGATATAGATCAGCGTGGCCAGACCCACGCCCTTCCACACGTCGATAAAGGCCACCGAATACAGCGCCAGCGCCGGATCGGCCAACCACGTCGGGCCGTCGATCCCCAGATAAGACAGCGCAATGTTGATCGACCCCTTGGTCGGGTGCATCAGAACCGTAAAGGTGATGCCCACCCCGATCGTTGACACCAGCACCGGAAAGAACACGACCGACCGCAGAAAGCTTTGCATCCAGATGCCCGAGGTCAGCAGCACCGCCAAAAGCAGCCCCAAGACCGTCTTGGCGCCCGAGGTCGTCACCGCATAGATCAGGGTGTTGATCAGACCCTGCACCAGAAACGGCTCTTTGAAAAACTGCCGGTAATTGTCCAGACCGATGTATTCGGCCGTAAACAGATCCCACCGCGTCAGGCTGAACCAAAAGCTGACCAGCGTGGGCACCAGAAACAGCGTGATGAACACCACCGCCGAGGGCAGCACAAACCAATAGGGATAGGGGGATGCGCGTTTTTGGGCCATATCCGATCAGCCTGCAATGGGAGAAGGCGCCCCCGCCCGAACGCCGGACGGGGGCAGAACTGGACGGGAGCTTACCAGTTCGGAAGACCCAGTTGCTTGGCCTGCTTTTCAACGTCTTGGTCATACAGCGCCGCCGCTTCGGCCGCCGGACGGATGCCCGAGCCAACCTCGACCGTGATCTGTTCCAGCGCCGGGCCCTTGATCGGCGACAGGAATTCCAGCGCCGGGGCGGTCATGCCTTCGCCTTGGAAATAGGGCAGCATATCGGCCACGGCGGGCGGCACGTCGGCGGGCAATTCGCAGCCCTTGATCAGATAGGGGCCCGTGGCGCCCGTTGCCCCGATCATGGTGTTGCAGCCTTCGACCGAGGCGACAAACGACAGGAAGTCCTTGGCCACGTCGGCATTTTCCGATGCAGCCGGGATATACAGCGCCGACGGCATCCAGACGGTCAGCCCGTTCTTGTCCGCCGTGGGGCCGGGCTGGGCAAAGAAGCCGACGTCGTTCAGATTTTCCGGGAAGTTCTGCTTGATGGTGCCGATCCCAAAGGTCAGCATCGGATAATGCGCGGCCTCTCCGGTCGCGATCATGCGCAGACCGTCGTCAAACTTGGCCACGCCAAAATCTGCGTTCATGTATCCGGCCTTGAACACATCTTCCAGATATTTGAACCCGCGATCCGCGCCGGGGGTCGTTGCATATTTGGCCTTGTTTGCCGTGTAATCCGCCGCAAAGTTCGGGTTTTCGGCCTGAACGTTGTAGAAATCGGCCAAGACGAACAACTGGCTGGTCCAGGTGTCGCCAAAGGTCGTGGCGACGGGAACCTTGCCAGCCTCTTTGACCTTGGCATTGTTGGCCATGAATTCGTCAAAGGTCTTGGGAACCGAAAGCCCAAGCTCGGCATAGATCTTGCGGCTGTAATAGATGCCGCCGCCCATGGCCGAGCCAAAGGGAATGCCGCGCACGGTGCCATCGGGGGCGGTGACGGTGGGCTTGAAGCTGTCCACCACATTGGCCTGAGCCGCCAGATCGGACAGGTCGGTCAAGGTCGTCGCCGGGTTCAGAGCCTGAAACAGCGACCCCGAGTTATAGTTGAACACATCGGCCATTTCCCCGGTGGCCAGACGGGTCTTGACCAGATTGTCGCCTTCGGAACCGCCGTTCCGCTGTTCGATGTCAAAGGTGACGTCGGGGTGGGCCGCCGTATAGGCCGCCGCCAGCGTTTCCATCAGGGTCACGGTTTCCGGGTTGTTGTCGATCAGAACCGACAGGGTCGTCTCGGCCGCTGCCATGCCGGAAACCATCGAAAAGGCGGCAAGAAAGGCTGCACTATGGGTCAATTTCATGTCCATGCTCCTCCATTGGACTTGTGCTTTGCGGGGGGGTCATCCCCCCAATTTTTGGTCGTCAAACGTGAAAGGTCAGGTCGTGGCGGCCTGCGGGCAAGATCAGCCCCTCGGCCGGAACCGTTACCGCCTTGCCCGCAAGGGTCACGTTGCGGCGCGTGGGGCTGTGTTTCAGCCGCGCTTGGCTGCCCTGCGGAACCGTCAAGCTATAGGTCACGATGTCACCCGACAGGCTCCACCCCGCCTCGATCCGGCCATGGCGGCAATCATGCCACGCCGCGACCGGCGACAGCGCCGGAAGGATCAGCGGGTCAACCGTGATCTCGTCAAAGCCGGGCGCGGTTTCGGTGGGGGCGATCCCCGCCACCCCTTCGAACAGCCACTGACACACCGCGCCATAGGCATAGTGGTTATAGCTGTTCATATCGGGGTCATAGATCGTGCCATCCTCGCCAATGGCATCCCACCGCTCCCAGATCGAGGTCGCGCCCCGCTCCACCTGATAAAGCCAGCCCGGAACCCGGCGATTCAGAAAGATCTTTTCCGCCAGATCGGCCATGCCATGCAGGGTCAGCGCGGGCAGCAAAGCGGGCGTGCCGATGAACCCGGTGCCGATCAGCCCATCGGCCTCTTCCACCACGCGGCGGAAATAGGCTTTGCCGGCCTCATAATATTCGGGGGGCACCAGACCATACAGAAACGCAAGGCTCCACGAGGTCTGATCGTTATGCGCAATCCGGCCCGAGGGCGCAAAGTATTCGTGCTTGAACGCCGCGCGGATTTCCTCGGCGCGGACGCGCAGGTGGCTGGCTTCGGCGTCTTTTCCGATCAGACCGGCGATCTTGGCCGCCAGATCGGTCGAGATGAAATGGTAAAGCGTTGCCGCGCAATCATCGGCGATCGTCGGGCGCGGCTTGCGGTTGTCGCCCACCGGCTGCAACCAATCGCCAAAGGTGAACCCATGCCCGCCCCAATCCGCCGAAGGCCGGATGATCGGACCGCCCGAAATGCCCCACAGGTAATCCAGCCATTTGATCATGGCGGGGAAGTTTTCCTCCAGCACGCCCTTGTCGCCATATTGCAGGTAAAGCTGCCAAGGAATGATGGTGATGCAATCGCCCCAACCGGTTGAACCGGCCCAATCGCCGCGCCCTTCGATCGGATGCATCCGGGTCGGATCGGGCGAGAAATGCGGAACGGCGCCATCGGGCCGCTGATCGTGGCGCACATCGCGCAGGTATTTCTTGAGGAACCGCTCGCTATCGGCCAACCAGCAGGCGGTGCCCGCAAAGACCTGCGCGTCACCGGTCCAGCCAAGGCGCTCATCGCGCTGCGGGCAATCGGTGGGAATTTCGATAAAGTTCGACCGCTGCGACCAGATGGTGTTCTGCACCAGCTTGTTCACCGCAGGCACCCCGCAGGTGAACCCCCCCGCCAGTTCGGGAACCGAGGTGACCGGAATCTGGTGGATATCGGTGATCTTGGCCCCGCCCGAAACGGTCACCCGCGCATAGCGAAAGCCAAAGAAGGTGAACAGGGGCGCATAGGTTTCCACCCCCTCCCCCCGCAGGGTATAGCGCATCTCGGACCGGGCCGAGCGATAGTTGCGGTTGTCGAATTCGCCTTTGGGGCCCAGCACCTCGCCAAACTCGACC
>JALQUQ010000212.1 GCA_023263735.1 Paracoccaceae bacterium
ACACCGCAAGCGATGGCGAATTTGATCAGGGTTTGCAGCTTGGCCGGGCCAGCAACGCCGATATGCACGGGAAGCTTGATGCCTTCGGCTTGCAGACGGTTGACCCAATCGATCACCGGGCCGCCGTCAAAGCAGAACTGGGTCGCCATTGCCATTTGGGCGTCGGTGCGTTCGGAAAACGCCGATTTCCAGCGGGCGGCTTCCATCACCATCTTGTCCGACCCATCGGGATCGATGTCCTTGTTGCCTTCGGGGTGGCCTGCAACGTGCAGACGGTCAAACCCGTCAAATGCGCCCGATTCCAGCAGTTGCATCGAGGTGTGGAAATCGCCGACCGGCTGTGCCACGCCACCGGCCAACAAAAGGCCCTGACGCACGCCCACATCCTTGTAGCGGCCAACCCAATCGATCAACGTCGCCTTGTCCTTGATGATGCGCGCCGGAAAATGCGGCATCACGGTATAGCCCTCTTCGCCGATCCGCTTGGCGGTGGCGACCATGTCTTCGATCGGGGTGCCGTCGATATGGGCGATATAGACGCGGGTGCCGGTTGGCAGCAACGCGCGGAAATCTTCGACCTTTTCAGCGGTCCGCGGCATGACCTCGATCGAGTAGCCGGTCAGGAACGCCTCAAGCTGAGCCGCAGGGGTCTGCGGTGCCGAAGATTTAGAGCGGAAATTGAACAGCGCCATCAGTTTCTCCCGGAGCGGCAAGGATCAGGCCGAAGCCCAACCGTCATTTGCAATCAGCGCCTTCAGGCGCTCGGTATCGAATTCAGTCTCAAGCCGAGTGGCTTCCGACTGGGCAACCGCTTCCTGGTCGCCATCAACCTCGACAGCAGCGGCTTTGCGCCATTCGGCCAGATAGGCATCGGCATCCTTTGCCCCGACCTTCATGGCGCACCGGTCAATCGCCTGTTCAAACCGCTCGGAAAGCTGGATTTTCGTCGCACGACGGCCTTTGCCCACGATCACCTGGGCCGGGATGTCCCGCCAATAAACGATTACCACCTCTGCCATTTGAACCGATTCTCCGTCCGATGTGCTTGGTTGCTCTGCCATCCTTCTAATCGCCCGTTTGCGACAGGAAGGTGCGTTTTCGACATGGTGGATCAATCCAGCGACCCGCCGACATTTGTGACCATAGCCGAAGCTTTCGCGCATCGCGACCGTCTCTCGTACCGCATTCCCTGAAAAATTCTCATGACCTCCATGTGACGGTTTTGTGCAGTGGGCGTGACGGGAACGAACTTCCCTTCTTGCGCCGGGGGGGCAACGCGTCTACCTTGAAAGCAACCACATATGGAGGGCGACATGACGCCCGAGCGTCCCCGAGGGGAGGACGCGTCGCAGAACGAAGTCGAGCCGGACATCGGCTCCTTTGGTGCGGAATCGTCACCCCCTCATCTGTCCGGGTCCGGTGGGCTTTACGCCGCGCTCGACTTGGGCACGAACAGTTGCCGGATGTTGATTGCCCAGCCGATGGGCAGTCAATTTGCGGTCGTGGACAGTTTTTCGAAAACTGTTCAGCTTGGCGTGGGGCTAGAGGCCTCGGGCCGGTTGTCGCGTGCTGCCATGGGGCGCACGGTTCAGGCCCTGCGCATCTGTCAGAAAAAGATCGAGCGCCATGGGGTGCGCCAGATGCGTCTTGTCGCAACCGAGGCCTGCCGACGCGCCCGCAATGCGCGCGATTTCATCCGTCAGGTGCGCCGCGAAACCGGATTGTCGCTGGAAATCATCGCCCCCGAAGAAGAGGCGCGGCTGGCCGTGATCTCTTGCGCGCCGCTGGTCAGCCCGGGAACCGAACAGCTTTTGGTCATCGACATCGGCGGCGGCTCTACCGAACTGGTCTGGATCGACCTTTCGGCCGTCCGCCCCGAAGATCGCCCCCGGGCGATCATGTCGCTGCACAAGGGGTTCAACGCCCAGCCCGAGGGCGGGGCGCGGGTCGTCGATTGGATTTCGGTGCCCTTGGGCGTGGCCACGCTGCGCGACCAATTCGCCGATGTCGATGATGATGCCGCCCGATTTGCCCTGATGAGCTGGTTTTTCGAAGAGCAGCTTTCCAGCTTTTCCCCCTATAACTCCCAGCAACGGCGCGAAGGGTTCCAGATCATCGGCACCAGCGGCACGGTCACCACCGTTGCCGCCAGCTATCTGGGCCTGCGCCGCTATGACCGGACCAAGGTCGATGGCCTGCAAATGACCAGCGACCAGATTGACGAGGTGATCCGCGATTACCTCTCGCTTGGCCCCGAAGGTCGGCGCACCGACCCCCGCATTGGCCGTGACCGACATGCCCTGATCATGTCTGGCGCGGCTATCCTTCAGGCCCTGATGCGTATATGGCCCACGGATCGCCTTTCAGTGGCGGATCGTGGTTTGCGCGAGGGGCTCCTTTACGCCCAGATGAGCGCGGATGGCGTTCTGACAGACGGACCTTATCTATGACCCAAGAGAAAAAAACCTCTGGCCGTGGCCAGCGTGACCTGCGTGTTCGGGTGAAAACGGCCAAGGGGCGGAAACTGTCCTCGACGCTTTGGCTGGAACGGCAATTGAACGACCCCTATGTGCAGCGCGCCAAACGCGAAGGCTATCGGGGCCGCGCGGCCTTCAAGATCATGGAATTGAACGAACGCTATGATTTCCTGAAACCGGGCTGCCGGGTGGTCGATCTGGGCTGCGCTCCGGGCGGGTGGTGTCAGGTGTCGGTCGAAAAGGTCAATTCTCTGGGCCAAAACCCGAAAAAGCCGGTGGGCACCGTCTTGGGCGTTGACCTGCAAGAGATTGAACCGATTGCCGGGGCCGAATTGCACCAGCTTGATTTCCTGTCGGATGGCGCGGATGAGCTGGTCAAGGGCTGGCTGGGGGGGCGCGCCGATGTGGTGATGAGCGATATGGCCGCCGCCTCATCGGGGCACAAGGGCACCGATCACCTGCGCATCGTGGCCTTGGTCGAGGCTGCGTTGGACTTTGCCTTTGACGTGCTGGAAGACGGCGGCACCTTTGTGGCCAAGGTTCTGGCCGGGGGCGCCGAAAACGAAATGCAGACCCTGCTGAAAAAGAACTTCCGCAAGGTCGCCAATGTGAAACCGCCCAGCAGCCGCAGCGACAGTTCGGAAAAATTCGTTGTCGCAATGGGGTTCCGGGGGCGTCAGGCCGATGCCTCTGAGACGCTGGAAGATGATCCCGACGCGGGCCCCCTGGGCTAAGGCCCATGCGCGCCGGATCGGCCTGCTTTGAAAAGGCGGCCGATCTGGGGGTGGGCGCGAAACGGAAAAAGGCGCACCGGACTGACCGGATGCGCCTTTTTTCATTCGGATTTTAGCGGGTTTTCGTTGCCACGATGGGCAAGTCCCCGCCGATCCGCCAACCTTAGCCGCCCCAGCTGCGCACCGGGCCGCAATCCATATGCACAAAGTTCGACCGCGAATACCGGCCCACGCCGCCCGAAGCACAGGCCGACGCGGCCTTGGCCATCTGGCTGACGGAACGCGATTTCAACCGCAGATCGGCCGCCTGACCCTTCATGTGCAGAGAGTTCTTGGCAACGCCCTTGGATTTCGAACGCAGCATCGCGTTGGTCTGCGGGCTGCGATAGCCCGACAGCAGCATATAGGGTTCGCTTACGCCCAACAGACGATGCGAGGCTGCCATGATGTCGATGGTGCGGGCATCGATATTGACCACCTTGTCATTGCGCCAGTCGCGCATGAAGTGGTTGATTTCCTTTAGAACCTCGGGGATGTACTCCCCCTCGACCCAATAGATCGAGTCCAGCGTTTCGCCCGTGCGGCCCGAGTACATGCGGATGCGGCGAATGTCGCCCGCGCCCTTGAGCAAACCAAAAGCATTCGAGTAGGTGGGCGCTGCGATCACGGCGGTCGCTGCGAAAGCACCCAGCAATCCACGCCGAGTGAAACCTGACATCGTGCTGTTATCCATGTAGTGCGCCTGTCCCGTTTTGCTTCACCAATTTCAGCGGATCGGTCTTTTTGCCAGATCCATGACCGCCAAAACTCCCCAAGGTGTGAAGTGCTTATGCCACAGCACGATTCGGAACCCAAGCGAAGATTCAGCCCATTGGCCAAGTCCAGCAGCAATAGGCAAAAATTTGCTGAAAGCTGTCAGGAGACCGGCGAAAAACTTCCACAGCGAAAGTTGCCGAAAAGGCACGGAATTCCTTACCTTCGCGCCCTTTCCCGCGTCGTTGTGAATGGACATGGGGTCAAAATTCGCGTCAAGTTGTTCGGACTGTGGATAAAAATTCGGGTGAGGGCGGAACAGTGATGTTTGATCGGGTGAAATCGGCGGGCGTTCTGATGGCCAGTGTTGCGGCGTTTGGTCTGTGGGCTGGGATGGGGCAGGCGCAAAGTCTTCCATCGCCTTTTGCGCAGGTCGTCGCGGCCGAAGCCTCGTCCCACGACGGAATCGCCGCCTTTTATCGCACGAACGGATATCCCGCGATCTGGACGGGCGAAGACGGTGCCGCGCGCCGCGAAGCGCTGATCAACGCCCTGTTGCGGGCCGATGAACAGGATTTGCCGACGCACCGCTATGATATCGTCGCCCTGCAAGAAATGCTGGGCACGGCCCAAACCGAAGGCGACCGCGCCCGGATCGAGGTGGCCTATTCCCGCGCGTTCGTTCAATACGCAGGCGATGTGAAATCGGGCATTCTGGACCCGAAAGCCATCGACAAGACCCTTGTGCGCGAAATCAAACGCCCCAAGGCCGAAGATATTCTGGCGGCGGTGATGACCAGCGATCCGGCACGGGTGCTGCGCGATCAGATGCCCAAGTCGCCGCAATTCGCACAGCTTTTGCGCGCCAAGATCGATCTGCAAGCCAAGATCAAGCAGGGTGGTTGGGGCCCGACGGTCGGCACCCGCGCCTTGGCCCCGGGCCAATCGGGGCCGGCGGTGGTGGCCTTGCGCGACCGTCTGATCGCCATGGGATATATGCGTCGCAGCGCGACCCAGACCTATGATGCCGAGATGATCTCGGCGGTTCAGCGGTTGCAACTGGATCACGGGCTCAAGGCCACGGGCGAGGCGAACGCGGCGACCATGGCCGAGATCAACGTTTCGCCG
>JALQUQ010000213.1 GCA_023263735.1 Paracoccaceae bacterium
TCGGGGCGGCAAAAAGCGCATGGCGCGCCTCGGCCAAGGCGGCGTCATAGTCCGCGGGCAACGCCCCCGACAGACGACGCAGGAATTCGGCCCGTTCGGCGGCCGGGCGGGCGGCCAGCCGCGCCTCCCAGGCCAGGCGAGCCTCAGCCCCGCGCGCCCCGATCTGACGCCATTCCGCCAGCAGATTGGCCGGAATCTCGAACGGCCCCGCCGTCCAGCCCAGAGCCGCCTTGGTCGCTGCCGCCTCCTCGGCCCCCAGTGGCGCCCCATGCACCGCATAAGTCCCCGCCTTATTGGGCGCGCCAAAGCCGATCACGGTTTTCATCGCGATCAATGAGGGCCGTGCGGTTTCCGCCCGGGCCGCCGCAATCGCCCCATCCAGCGCGCGGCCATCATGCCCGTCGCACGATTGCACATGCCACCCACAGGCCCGGAACCGGGCCGGGACATCCTCGGAAAAGCTGACCGAGGTCGGCCCGTCGATGGTGATCGCGTTGTCATCGTAAAGGACGATCAGCTTTGACAGACCCAGATGGCCGGCCAGGGAAATCGCCTCTTGCCCGATGCCTTCTTGCAGACAGCCATCGCCCAGAAAGACATAGGTGTGATGATCGACAAGATCAGACCCGAACTCGGCCGCCAGCCGCCGTTCGGCCAGCGCCATGCCAACCGCCGTGGCCAGCCCCTGCCCCAAGGGCCCCGTCGTCGTCTCGATCCCCTTGGCATGGCCATATTCCGGATGACCCGCGGTGATCGCGCCCCATTGGCGAAAGGCCTTGATCTGCTCCAGCGTCATGTCGGGATAGCCCGTCAGATGCAACAGCGCATAAAGCATCATCGAAGCATGGCCATTCGACAGCACGAACCGGTCGCGGTCGGGCCAATCGGGATCGGCCGCGTCGAATTTCAGATGGTGGCGGTAAAGCGCGGTCGCGGCATCCGCCATGCCCATCGGCGCGCCGGGATGGCCGGATTTCGCGGCCTCTACCCCGTCAATCGCCAGCGCGCGAATGCAATTGGCCAGTGCAAAGTTCTGCGGATCAAGCGCCGCCTTGGCGGCAATGTCAGGGGCCTGGGTCATTGGGGGGTCCTCCTTGGTTGCGGCGGATGTAACGTGATTCTTGTGATTTCTCAACAAAAATCACAGTTATATATCACAAAATATCACATCTATTGTTGATTCTCACGAAATCCATGATATTTCTGACAGGAACGTGGAGGGAATCGTGAAGCGGGAAGAGCGCAAGCAGGCGATCATGGATCTTTTGGTCACGGCCCGGGCCGTTGATCTGGACGATCTGGCCGATCGGTTCGCGGTCTCGAAGATGACCATCCACCGCGATCTGGATGATCTGGAACAGGCTGGCCTGCTGCGAAAGATCCGGGGCGGGGCAACGGTGGAATCCGGCACCCAGTTCGAAAGCGATTTCCGCATCCGCGAAATGCAGGATGCCGAGGCCAAGGCCCGCATGGCCAAAGCTGCCGCCGAATTGGTCGAGCCCGGCATGACGGTGATGATCAATGACGGCTCGATGGCAGCGCTTCTCGCCTCGACCTTGGTTGACAAGCGCCCGCTGACGATCATCACCAACAACGCCGCCGTGCTTGAGGCCCTGCGCAGCGAAACCGGCATCACGCTGATCGCGCTTGGCGGGGTCTACAGCGCGAAATACAACGCCTTCTTCGGTGTGGTGACCGAGGGCGCGCTGTCGCGTCTGCGCGCCGACCTTGCCTTTGTCTCGACCCCCGCCGTTGCAGGATGCCGCGCGTTTCACATGGATGATGAGGTGATGCGGACCAAGCGCGCGATGATGGATGCCGCCGCCCAATCCTGTCTCTTGATCAATCACAAACGCTTTGGCCGGTCCGCGCTGCATGTTCTGGCCGATCTGAGCGAATTCGACACCATCATCACCGATGCCGCCCCCGCGCCCGAAGACCGCGCCGCGATGGACCGGGCAGGCCTCAAACTGACCATCGCAAGGAACGAGAAATGACGCATTGGATCGGCACCAGTTGGAAGATGAACAAGACGCTGGCCGAGGCGCGGGCCTTTGCCGATGGGCTTCTTGGGGCGGCGATTGATCCCCGCATCCAGCCCTTTGTCATCCCCCCCTTTACCGCCGTCCGCGAGGTCAAGGCGATGCTTGCGACCACCCGTCTCAAGGTCGGTGCGCAGAACATGCATTGGGCGGATGAGGGGGCCTGGACGGGCGAGATCTCGCCGCTGATGCTGAAGGATTGCGGGCTGGATATCGTCGAGTTGGGCCATTCCGAACGGCGCGAGCATTTTGGCGAGACGGATGAAACCGTCGGCCTCAAGACCGAAGCCGCCGTCCGCCATGGCCTGATCCCGCTGATCTGTATCGGCGAGACGCTGGCCGAACGTCAGGCCGGCCGCGCGCAAGAGGTGCTGGAAACGCAGGTGCGGGGCGCGCTGTCGAAACTGACCGGGGCGCAGAAACAGGCGGAAATCCTTTTGGCCTATGAACCCGTCTGGGCCATTGGCGTGAACGGCATCCCCGCCACCAGCGACTATGCCGATGCGCGGCAGGCCGAAATCATTGCAGTGGCCGCGGATGTGCTGGGCCGCAAGATCCCCTGTCTTTATGGCGGGTCGGTTAATCCGCAGAACTGCGAAGAGCTTATTTCCTGCCCGCATATCGACGGGCTTTTCATCGGGCGTTCGGCCTGGAATGTCGCGGGTTACCTCGACATTCTGGCCAAATGCGCCGCCAAACTCTGAGGGTATTTCCATGAAACTGGCAATCGCAGGCGACAGCGCGGGCGAACCTCTGGCCAAGGTGCTGGCAGAGCATCTGAAGGGCCGGCATGAGGTCTTTGAAATCAGCCGCACCGGCGACGCATTGGACCCGTTCTATGCCAACCTGTCGGACCGGGTCGCGAATGAGGTGATGCAGGGCACGTATGACCGCGCGATCCTGTGCTGCGGCACCGGGATCGGCGTCTGCATCGCGGCCAACAAAGTGCCGGGCATCCGGGCCGCTCTGACCCATGACACCTATTCCGCCGAACGCGCGGCGCTCTCGAACAACGCCCAGATCATCACCATGGGTGCGCGGGTGATCGGGACCGAACTGGCCAAGGCCATCGCCGATGCCTGGTTGGCCGAGACGATGAATTTCGACACCGCCGGGAAATCTGCGGGCAACGTCAACGCAATCGACGCGGTCGACGCCAAATATTCCAAGGCCTGAGGGCGCCATGCTCCGCTTGCCAAATGACGGCGTGCCCACCGGCACGCCGCTTGAGGAGTATTTGCCCGAAGAGGGTGCCGCCGGGATCGTCCGCGCCATCGCCCGGGCCATCCCGCCACTGGCGGCCCGTCTGGCCGAGGGGCGCCTTTGCGGGGACCCCACCGCCATCGTCGGGATCAACGACAGCGGCGACGCGCAAAAGGCGCTGGATCTGGGCGCGCATGACCACATGATTGCGGCCCTGCGGGCGGCAGGCGTGGGGCGCGTCTTGTCGGAAGAGGCCGAAGCCGTCATCCCCCTGACCCCCGACGCCGCCTTTGACGTGGCCATCGACCCCATCGACGGGTCGGGCTCGATTGGCATCGGCGCGCCGCTGGGGCTGCTTTTCACCGTCCTGCCCGCCGCTCCCGAGGGATTTCTGCGGACGGGCCGGGCCGTGGTGGCGGCGGGCTATGCCTCCTTTGGCCATTCCTGTGACTTTGGCTTCTCGATCGGGCAAGGCACCCATATCGCCACGCTTGATCCGTCGCAGGCGCGGTTTCGCCTGACCCATGAAACCATCCGCCTGCCCGATCAGGCCAAGACCATCGCCTATAACGCCTCGAATGAACGCCACTGGCCCCCGGGCCTGCAAGCCTGGGCCCAGGACCTGCGCGCGGGCAAGGATGGCCCGCGGGGGCGCGATTTCAACATGCGCTGGCTGGCCGCCGCCGTGGGCGAATTGCATCGTATCCTGCTGCTGGGGGGCTGCTTTCTGTACCCCGCCGACCGCCGCAAGGGCTATGAGAGGGGGCGGCTCCGCACCCTCTACGAGGCCTGCCCCATCGCCTTTCTGATCGAACAGGCCGGGGGGGCGGCGACGGATGGGTTGACCCCGGTCCTCGACCGTTTGCCCGTCACGCTCCATGAGAACACGCCCCTGATCTTCGGCTGCAAGGACGAAGTCGCCACCATCGCCCGCTACCTTTCCAACTGAGGACCCCATGGCCCGCATCACGCTTCGCCAGCTTCTCGACCATGCCGCCGACCACGCCTATGGTGTGCCTGCCTTCAACATCTCGAACATGGAACAGGGGCTGGCGATCATGGCGGCGGCCAAGGCCCGCGATGGCGCTGATGCAGGAGGTCTGCCGCCAAAGGTTCGAGGCCTTTGGCACCGCAGGTCAGGCCAGCCGCATCCGCCCGCTGCCACTCGAGGCGATGGCAAAACGCTACTGACGCCCGCTGAAACCACCGCTAGGCTGGAAACCTCAGGGAGGATGACATGCAGACTCAGAAGCTGATCAATGATGGCAATGCGGCCGTGGACGAGATGCTGACAGGTATTCTTGCCGCGCATCCAGACCATTTGTTCCGGCCTGACCACGCCCCACGCGCCGTCGTGGCCCGTCATGGTCCGCGCCCCGGCAAGGTCGCGCTGGTGATCGGCGGCGGGTCGGGGCACGAACCCACCTTTCTGGGCTATGTCGGCAAGGGCCTTGCCGATGCCTGTGCTGTTGGCAATGTCTTTGCCTCTCCCCCGCCGCAGCCTGCGGTTGATGCCGCCTTGGCCGCACAGGGCGGGGCCGGCGTTCTGTTCATGTATGGCAACTATGCCGGCGACGTGATGAATTTTGACATGGCCGCCGAACTTCTGGAGATGGAGGGGGTCGAAGCCCGCACGGTGCTGACCACCGATGACATCGCCTCCTCCCCCAATCGCGAAAAGCGCCGGGGGGTGGCGGGCAATGTGTTCATCTTCAAGGCCGCCGGGGCCGCCGCCGATCTGATGCTGCCCTTGGACGAGGTCGAGCGCATCGCCCGCCATGCCAATGCCCGGACCTATACAATGGGCGTGGCGCTGTCGTCCTGTTCGCTGCCGC
>JALQUQ010000214.1 GCA_023263735.1 Paracoccaceae bacterium
CCGTCAGGAGATTCCATCGCCTTTGTGCCGCCGGGCGACAGTTGCGTCACATCGGCGGGCGGTGTGCTGGTGCGGCTGTTTTCGACACAATCGCCCGATCTGGCCGAAGCCTGCGGCAATGCCCGGGGCTATGACGTTCCGCGCAGCCATATCCCGCCGTTTCAACCTTGGCCCGAGCCGAAGGGTGGCTGGAAAGTGCGGGTTTATGCGCTGGACGTGGCCCCGCAGCCGGGCCGCTTTGGGCGCATCTTCCGCTGCACCACGCTGATGGTCAACGTGCTTGACCCGTTTGAAGGGCCGCGCGATCCGTCAAAGATGTCACCGCATCACCATGACGATTTCGAACAGGGGTCGTTGGCGCTTAGCGGCGCGTTCACCCATTACCTGCGCTGGACTTGGACCAGTGACATGGCCGACTGGCGCGACGATCAGGCGTTGGCGTTTGGCTCGCCCTCGATGCTGGTGATCCCGCCGCCGGTGATCCACACGACGCGCGCCACCGGCGACGGGTCGAACCTGCTTGTCGATATTTTCAGCCCCCCGCGTGAGGATTTTTCCGCCAAGCCGGGCTGGGTCTTGAACGCCGACGATTACCCGATGCCCGTCTGAACCGGCGCGGAAACCGGAATGCCCGGACGCAAGTCGCCCGTGCCAATGCAATCCCGAGGGAGGAACCCGGAAATGATCACCAGAAGAACCCTGTTGCAGACCAGTGTCGCCTTTGGCGCCGCCATGAGCATGCCCTATGTCGCCCGCGCGGCAGGCCGGACCATGCGCATCGCCCATGCGGCGAATGAGGTGCACCCCGGCCATATCATGGCCACCAGTTTCGCCGAAGGCTTGCAAGAACTGTTGCCCGGCGGCTTTGACGTGCAGATTTTCCCCAACCGCCAATTGGGCGATGACAAGCAATTGCTGGAAGGCACCGTAGCCGGAACGATGGATGTGACTGCCGTTTCGGGTGTGTTGATCCCGTTGGTGACGGGGCGACAGGCCATGAACGCCTGGCAACTGCCGTTCCTCGTGCGCGATTATGATCACTTTGGCGAGCTGGCCTTGGGCGAAGTGGGCCAGAAGATTCAGGCCGATCTGGCCGAGGCGGGACTGATTTCGCTGGCCACCGCTGACACCGGGCAGCGCAACTTCCTTTCGGTCAAGAAATCGGTGACCTCGGTGCCCGATTTTGCAGGGCTCAAGACCCGGATCGTTCCGGTGCCGCTGCACAAACAGATCTGGGAAACCGTCGGAACCGCCCCTGTTGGCCTGCCCTATGGCGAGGTTTACGGCGCGTTGGAAACCGGCGTGATCGATGCGGTTGAAATCAACGTGTCGTCGATGCTGGGCGAAAACCTTTGGGAAGTGGGCAAACACTTTACCCTGACCGGCCATTATCCGTGGCATATGTCGACGATCATGGCCAAAGGGTATTGGGACGGCTTGACCGACGAAGAAAAGGCCGCCGTGGCCGAAGCGGGCCGCCGCTCGATTTCGAAAACGCTGGACTATGCCAAGACCCAAGACCTTGAAGGCCGCGAGGCGCTGAAGGCCAAGGGGGTCGAGATCGTGGAACTGACCGACCTGTCGGCCATGCGCGATCTGGTTTCAGGCATGACCAGCGAATGGGCGGCCAAAGACCCGCTGATCGCCGAATTTGTGGCCGCTGCTGGCGCAAAGGCCTGATGAAACCGCCCGGGCTGCGCCGTCGCCGCCCGGGCCCCTCAGCAAGTGCAAAGGCAATGCGGCATGGCTGACACCTCCAGCACCCTTGCGCGTGTCGTGGCCGGCTATGTCCGGACGATCCGGTTTTTGGCCGGACTCTGCATGGCCGTCATCGTCGCGGTGATGATCGTTCAGGTCTTTTATAGATACGTGCTTGGCGGCAGTCTGATCTGGGCCGAGGAACTGTGCCGCTATCTGCTGATCTGGCAAACCTTTCTTGTGCTGGGCCTTGCCTATTCCAAGGGCGAATTCGTGACGCTGGATTTTCTGCCATCGTCCTTGTCGCCCCGGGGGCGATGGGTGCTTCGCGCGGGGATGGCGGTGCCGATCCTGATCTTTTTGCTGGTTCTGGCTTGGTACGGAGAGGATTTCGCCTCTCGGTTCGATCGCCAGACCATTCCAGCGCTCGACTTTATCTGGACGTCGCTGACCGGGGGGCCGCTCGGCCTTTCGATCCGGTGGGTCTATGTCTCGGTCACCGTGGGGTTGGTGTTGATGGCTTTCCATGTGGTGGCTGATCTGATTTCGACATTCCGGGTGCAGTTGATCGAAAATGCCACCCCGGCACCGCAGCACGAGGCAGGGGTCTGATGGGCGCGTTCTTTCTTCTTTTTGCCGGGTTCCTGACTTCGGGCATTCCGATCGCGCTCGCGCTTGGCATCGCGGGGACGGCCTATTTGTATCTGTCGGGCAATGCTTCGATGATGCTGATGCTGCCGCAAAGAATGATCGCGGGCATAGACCAATTCGTTCTGCTGACGATTCCGCTGTTTCTTTTGGCGGGCGCGCTGATGAACGTGGGCGGGGTGACCGAACGGATTGTCACCTTTGCGCGGGCGATGGTCGGGCACAGGCGCGGGGGGATGTCGTCGGTTTCGATCCTGTCTTCGGGGTTTTTCGCGGGCATTTCCGGCAGTGCCACGGCCGAAGCCTCGGCCTTGGGCGCGATCCTGATCCCCTCGATGTCGCGGCAGGGGATGCCGCCCGCCTATGCCGCCGCGCTGATCGCGGTCAGCTCTGTAATGGGACCGATCATTCCGCCTTCGATCACCATGATCATCTATGGCGTGTTGTCGGGGGCGTCGATTGGCCAGTTGTTTCTGGCCGGCGTGGTGCCGGGCATTGGCATAGCCGTTGGCCTGCTGATTTATGCCACATGGCGTGCCCGGCGCGATGGTTTTCCGGTGACCGAGCGCGCCTCGGCACGGGACCGTCTGGCCGCCACCCGGCGCACCCTGCCGGCGCTGATCCTGCCCCTGATCATTCTTGTCGGCATCAAGACCGGGATTTTTACCCCGACCGAAGCCGCCGCCGTCGCGGTTGGATATGCGCTGATCGTTGGCTTCGCCTATCGCGACCTGACCGTGACCCGGGTTTGGGAGGCGCTGGTTGCAACCGCGCTGGTCTCGTCCTCGATCCTGTTCATCACCTCGATGGCCAGCATCGTTTCCTTTGTCTTTACGCTTGAACAGGTGCCACAGCAGATTGCAAACGTCATGCTGTCGCTGACCGAAAATCCATGGATGATCCTGCTGCTGTTGAACCTGTTCCTGCTGATTTTGGGCATGTTTCTTGAGCCGATTTCGATCCTGATCCTGACCATGCCGATCCTTTTGAAGATGCAGGCGCTGATCGGTATGGATTCGGTTCAGTTTGGCACCGTGGTCGTGCTGAACGTGGTTATTGGCATGGCCACGCCGCCGGTGGGCGTCTTGCTGTTCATTGCCTCGGCCATTTCGGGCGAGCCGGTGACGCGGGTGATCCGCGAGGCGCTGCCCCTGATTGGCATTTGCCTGATCGTGCTGGCGCTGGTGGCCCTGATCCCACAAATGACGCTGCTTTTGCCGCGCGCCTTATTCTAGGCGCGGAGCCGAACCAAAGCATCCACTCCGCCACGGCAGGATTTAACTGTTTTAACATAAAACGAATTATGCGTTACACAGACGGCGCATATCGGGGGATAACGAACGCGTTTGCGGATGGCGGGAATTTATGGGTCAGTCGGCGTCACTGGTGGCGACATGACCCGCAGCGTTTTCGAAATCGAAAAAGTGGTCGATGGCCAAGGCGGCGGCGCCTCTTCCCCAAAGATCGTTCTGTGCGTCAAACACGATCTCTCCGTGGGGCGACAAAAGGTTTCGCTCCAGCTCTGCCTGAATGGCTTGTGTGAAATCGGGCCCGTAGTTCAGCGTTTCGCCGCCGATCACAATCGTATCCGGGTCGATCATCTGAACAATGACCGCGATTCTGCGGCCGATCTCTTGCCCTTTGCCGTCAAGAAAGCAGAGGGTTGCAGGGTCGCCCGCCGCAACTGCCGCCGGAATATCGGGGAAACGCGGGTTCAACGCCTGCCATTCGGCCTCAATCGCGGCGGTCGAAAAGGACTGGCCCATCGTTTGCCCCGGCTGGCGCAGGGCCATGGAGGGAGAAAACCCGATCTCTCCGGCCCGAAAATGGGCACCCCGGTGGATTTTGCCCGCAATCACCAGACCCGCCCCGACGCCGGTGCCCAAAACGATGGCCAACACGGTCTCTTTGCCCCGGGCCAGACCAAAGCGACGATGGGCGATGACATAGGCATTCACGTCATTGTCGATCCAGACCGGCAGACCGATGCGCTGCGAGACGATCCGGGCGATTGGCATGTCAGAGGACAAAATCCGGCTGACGCTTGACACCGTTCCGCGATCGACATCGACAAAGCCCGGCAGGGCAATGCCGACCCCAATCAGCTTTTGTCGGCGCGGGTCGTGTTCGGGGGCAAGTTCGGCGACGATCTCGGCCAGCTGATCGACAACCTCTTCGGGCCGCAAACCCTGGGCCGGGCGATGGGCCGCCATGATTTCGGTTGCGGCAAGATCGGTCAAGACCCCGCTCAGCCCCGCTTCCGACAGTTTGATCCCGATGGAAAACCGGGCGCCAAAGCAGATTTGCAGCGGAATCGGCCGCCGCCCGCCGCTGCTTTCGCCAGCATCCATTTCGGCAACCAGACCCTCGGACATCAGGTCTTGGACCAAGGCCGTGACGGCCCCCGGGCTCAGCCGGGAACTGCGCGCCAGATCGCGCCGACTAAGCGGCCCCATGCGCAGCAACAGGCCCAGCAACACCCGTTTGTTCATCGCCCGCGATGTCGCCTGATCCCCCTTCAAGCTCACCCAAGTCACCCTTTGCCTTTGGAATGGATGGATTTTTCCAAAGCCCATGGTGCCGTCAGCCCAACAGCGGCGCAACGGGAAACTTAGTTCACCGGGTGAATAAAGCATTGACAGCAAGACCCCGCCCGCGAATGGTAGCGACGCCGCGCAGGGTAAGGGAGACGACCGTGGACATTTTCATCAGCACCGAAA
>JALQUQ010000215.1 GCA_023263735.1 Paracoccaceae bacterium
AACCTTTCAGCCCCACCATCTCTAGAGCCTCGGCCACCGCCTGGGCCTTTTCCTCCTTGGAGCGCGGATCGCGGCGCAGGCCGAAGCCGACGTTTTGTTCCACCGTCAGATGCGGAAAGATGGCATAGGATTGGAACACCATGTTGGTGGGCCGCTTGTTGGCCGGGACATCCTTCATATCCTTGCCATCCAGCAGCACCGCGCCGCTGTCGATGCCCTCAAACCCGGCGATGGTGCGCAACAGCGTGGTCTTGCCACAGCCGGACGGGCCAAGGAGCGAGAAGAATTCGCCCGGTCGGATCTGGGCGGTGATGCCGCGCAATGCGTGGTAATCGCCGTAGTATTTATGAACGTCCCGGAATTCGATCATCGGTTTGGTATCGCTCACAGGAAGCCTCCGGTATCCTTGCCGCCGGTTTTGGCAATGCCACGGCGGCGGAAATATTCAGCAATGGTCAGAAGGACGACCGACACCAGCACCAGAATGGTGCCGAGTGCCAGCATGGCGGGAACCCGGGCGGGAAAGCGGAACTGGCTGTAGATATACGAAGACAGCACCGTATCGGCCCCGGCAAGGAAATAGGCGATGATGAACTCATCAAGGCTGATGGTGAAACAGATCAGCAGCGAAGAGATGATGCCGGGCATCACCAAGGGCAAGATGATCAGGCGAAAGGTGGAAAACGGGGTTTCCCCCAGATCATAGGCCGCCTCTTCCAGCGATTTATCCAGGCTTTGGAAGGCCGAGGTCAGAATGGCCACTGAAAACGGCGTACAGATCAGCACATGGCCCAGAATGACGGTCAGGATCGACAGCGGCACGCCGATGGCCAAGAGAACCACCAGCAAGGACATCGACACGATCATTTCGGGCAGCACCAAGGGCAGCATGATCAGGCCAAGCGCACCCGCCTTGCCGCGGAATTCGAACCGGGTCGAGGCGCGCGCCGCCAGCGTGCCAAAGATCGTGGCCAGCACCGCGGTCGAGGTCGAGATCGTCAGCGAATTGCGCAGCGCATTCCACATTTGCGCATCGTTCCACATCTCGGAGAACCAGATGGTGGTAAAGCCCGACAGCGGAAAGGCGATGATCTTGGAATCGTTGAAGGCGAAAAGCGGCAGCAGAAAGATCGGTGCATAGAGAAAGATCAGATAGCCGATGGCATAGGTTCGAAGTCCACGTCCCTTCATCATTTCCCCCTTACTTCTGCGGGCCAAGGAAACGGCGGTTCAGCAGAACAAAGCCGACGGCGATGATGGCCACGACGAACATGGCCGAAACCGCGATGGCCGAGCCGAGCGCCTTGTTGTTCACCTTGAGCATCTGCACCTCCATCATATTGGCGATCATGGGCAATTTGCCGCCGCCGATCAGGTCGGGGGTCACATAGTCACCGATGGTGGGGATAAAGACGATCAGAACGGCCGCGATGACGCCGGGCATCGACAGCGGCAGGGTCACGCGCCAGAAGGTGCGCAATTTGGATTCCCCCAGATCCTGCCCAGCCTCCAAAAGGCTGCGGTCGATCTTTTCCAAACTGACAAAGATCGGCAGGATCGCAAAGGGCGCATAGGCATGGGCCAAGGTCATGATCAGCGCGCCGACGTTGTAGTTGATCCACTGCAACGGCTCGTCGATGATGCCCAGCCCCATCAGGCCCGAATTGACCACGCCGTTATAGCCAAGGATCACTTTCCACAGAAACACCCGGATCAGATAGCTGGTCCAGAACGGGATGGTGATCAGGAACAGCCACAGCGACTTGCGCGAGGGTTCGACATTGAAGCTGACGAAATAGGCGATGGGATAGGCGATCAGAACGGTGACACAGGTGACACCCAAGGCAACGGTCAAGGATCGCAGCATGATGGCGCGGTAGACCGGGCCCGTCCACACCTCGGCATAATTGGCAAAGGTGAAATCCCAGGTGATTTGCCCGCGCCCGCCCGTCAACAGCGAATAGATCACCACGGTGGCCAAGGGGGCCGCCAGCAACAAGACGGCATAGGTCAGCGTCGGGCTGATCAACATCAAGCCTGCGCGTGCACCGGGATTGGCCGACGTCGATGCGCGGCCCGGACTTGCGCCTTGTCCCATTACTGTCCCCCAAGCTGCAGACATGCGCCCGAACACGATGCGACGGGGCCGCCCTTTGATCCTGTCTTTGATCAAACCTTGTCGCAAGGTGCAAGCCAAGGCAAGCCTTCGCCCGCCCCAACTGCAAAAAAGCCGGGCAGTTGCCCGGCCTTTCAGCACAGTCTTGGGGTCTGTGAGTTAGATACGCTCGATCGCAATGGCGCGCTTTTTCAGCTCATCATAAAGGGTTGGAATGACGCGCACATTGCCAACGGCCGTGCGCAGCGCGTCTGACAGGCCATCTTCGCCCACCGTTTGCGAGGCGACGCGCCAGATCATGCGGCGTGTCACGCCGTCATCATAGACAATCTCGGTGGCCGCGCCGCGTTTGCGCCAGCCCAAAAAATCCGCTCCGCCATGTGGCGCGTGAAAGCAAGCCTGTTGACCCATTTCCTGCATTCCCAACCTAGTGCACTTTGTGCTGTTTTTTTCCAGTTTGCCGGAGAGATTGCGGCAGAAACAAGTCCAGACCGCGCAAACTGCAAAAGACTTGGGCAATCATTCGGCAACTGAGTCAAACGTGCAACAGCGGCTGTGCCGGGCGTTACACGACCAATTCGCCCGGCGGGCGCGCCAAAAGCTGTGCCAGACGGATCAGAGCCTTGGCGAAATCCTGCTTTTCGATATTGCCGGCCAGCGAAATGCGAACGGCATTGGGCGCATGGCCATGCACCAGCGAAAATTCATCGGCCGATCGGATCAAGACGCCCTCGACCTCGGCCCGCGCGACAAAGGCGCTGGACCGCCACCCCGAGGGCAAGCGCAAGTAGACAAAGCGCAATCCCGCCTGCCAGCTCAGGTCAAACGCGCCCAGAACATTGACCGCCATCTGCAACCGTTCGTCCAGATCCTGCGTCACCAATTCGCGCAGCCGGGCGGCCTCACCGCTCTCCATAAGCTCCAGCACCATCGCCTCGACCGGGCGCGACAGGGCAAAGAACGAATGCTGGGCCGTCAGGCGCCCCGCATTGCCCATGCCGGTTGGGGCCACCAGATAGCCAAAGCGCAACCCCGCCGAAACCGTCTTTGACAGGCTGCCCACATGCCACGTCCGCTCGGACGCAAGCGCCCGCAGGGTCGGGATGTTGGAATTCATCAGCGTATAACAATTGTCTTCCAGAATTTGCAGATCGTGGCGGCGGGCCACCTCAACCACCTGTTTGCGCCGCTCAAGGCTCATCTGCCCGGCGGTCGGGTTTTGGGCATCGGGGGTCACACACAGAACCTGCGCCTGATGCTTGCGGCAAGCAGCCTCCAGCGCATCGGGCAAAATGCCATCCTCATCCATATCGACGCCGATGGTTTCCGCACGCGACAGACGCGCCGCATGGCGAAAGCCGGGATAGGCCAAGGACTCGGTCAAGACCGCCGGACGTTCGCCCCGCAGGCAACACATGAACACCAGATTGATCGCGTTCTGCCCGCCATGGGTCAGCACCAGATCATCGGCCGAAAGCCCGCCCAAGGAGTCTGCCGCGATCCAGTTCATCACCGCTTCGCGCAGCGGCAGCTCTCCTCTCTGGCTGGGGTAATCGACCCAATCGATTTCGGCCTTGGCCGCCAGTTCCGCAAAGACCCGCCCCACGGCCTTGTTTTGCCCGACATCGGGCAGGATCGGGGCGCGCAGATTGACACTTCCGCTGTCCTTGGCCGGATCGCGATCGATATAAAGCGGTTGCGTCGGCCCCAGTCGCGGGGCCGAACTGGCCACAAAAGTACCGCGCCCCACCGTGGCCGCCAAAAGCCCCTCTTGCGTCGCCAGACTATAGGCCCGGGCCACGGTGCCGGGCGTCACCTTCAGGTTCCACGCCAGATCGCGCACGGTGGGCAATTGCGCCCCCTGCTCCAGCGCGCCCGACCGGATCGCCGCCCGCAATGCCCGGGTCAGCGCCAGATATTTCGGACCTTCGTTTGTATCAAGCTCAGGGCACCAAATTGTATTAGCCACAATGTTCCTCTGGCGACTCATTGGGGGAGTTTTGTATTGAAATCTTACGATACACATTGGCATTGTATCAATACAAAAAGGAACAAACCCATGTCCCTCGTGGAAGCCATGATCCATCGCCCCGCCACCCTGCCGCCGCTGTCGCGCATGGTCTTGCGTGCCGCCGTTGTGATCGCCACGTGGGAAACCCGCCATACCACCCGAAAATCCTTGCGAAATCTGGACAACCATCTGTTGCGCGATGTGGGGCTAGACCCGATGACCGCCTCGGCCGAGGCCGAGCGCCCCTTCTGGCGCGACTAAGGACCGCTTTCCCCAACTGGGCCGGACCTTCCGGCCCTTTTTTCATGCGCCAGCACAGCACCGCCGCATTCAAGACGGCCCCCACGCGCCCCTGATGGCGTGACGGCTTTTCCACACGGTTCAATGAAGATTTTTGGCGGAAGCGGTGAGAATGGTTCCGTTTGTCACTCTGTTAACTATCTGATTTCACATATACATTCATGAGACCAAGCAAGCAATAAAGGTTTGCTTGGTCGTTGGTCTGGTGTGGGGTTTAGGCGGCTACGATCCCTTGCGCTTTCAGAACCCGATAGACAGACACACGACTGATACCCATTTCACGGGCAATCTGACTGGCACCGATGCCACGTTCTTTCATCGAGACGATGTTGGACGCATCAATGGTCGCCTTTCGTCCCTTGTAGATGCCCTTGGCTTTCGCCTTAGCGATACCTTCGGCTTGCCGCTTACGGATTATCGAACGTTCGAACTCAGCGAATGCCCCCATCAAATGCAGTTGCAACTTCGCGAAGGGGTCATTCGACGATGAACTGAACGTCAGCTTCTCGGATAGGAAGGTGATAGAAGCCTTCTTGTCGGTCAGCGTCTGGATGATGGTTTGCAGGTCGCGAAGGTCACGCGCGATGCGGTCGATAGACCAAACGACGACTTCATC
>JALQUQ010000216.1 GCA_023263735.1 Paracoccaceae bacterium
AGACTCGCGGTTTTTTCGCTGGTCTTGGTCGTTTGGTCCAAACGGGCAAAAAGCTGGGCAAAGGCTTTCATTCCGCAGCCTCATCGGTCGTGTCGTCGGAGCCAAATTCGGTCTGGACGATACCGGCATCATAGCCTTGTTCGGTCAGCCAGCGTTGGAACGGGGCGGTGTAGCCATGCGTCACAAACACCTTTTCCGCGCCGGTTTCGCGAATGGCGCGATTAAGCCCGGGCCAATCGGCATGATCTGAAATCACAAAGCCCGTGCCATAGCCGCGCCGACGGCGAATCCCGCGCAGCGCCATCCAGCCCGAGGCAAAGGCCTCTTGGTGCGGGCCCAGTTTGCGCGCCCATGCGCTGCCCAAGGCGGATGGCGGCGCAATGACCATCGCCCCCGGATGGGCCGCGATGTCGAACCCCGCCCCGATCCGGGTGGTCGGGGGGATGGCGTAACCCTGATCGCGCAGGATGCGGGTGGTGTCCTCGACCGCGCCATGGGTCAGGATAGGCCCCAGATCGGGCAGCATCGCCATCAGACGCTGGGCCTTGCCCAAACCATAGGCGGCAAGGATCGAGGTCTGGCCCGCCGCCTGATTTTCCGCCCACCACCGGGCAATGTCTGCCGCGACCTTTTGCTGACTTTCCCATTGAAAGATCGGCAGCCCAAAGGTGCATTCTGAAATGAATGCGGTGCAGCGCAGCGGTTCAAAGGGTTCGGACAGGCCATCATCCTCGACCTTGTAATCGCCCGAGACAACCCAAACCTCGCCCCGGTGTTCGACCCGGATCTGCGCCGATCCCGGCACATGCCCTGCCGGATGAAAGCTGACCGTCACATCCCCGATCTGTCGCCGCTCGCCATAGGCGATGCCATGCGCCGTGATGGCCCCCAGACGGTGACGGATGACGGGCAGGGCGGCATGGGTGCACAAATAGCTTTGGTGGCCCCATCGCGCATGGTCGGAATGGCCATGGGTGATCAGGGCCCGCTCGACCGGCCGCCACGGATCGATGTAAAACCCGCCCGCGGGGCAGAAGATTCCTTTTTCGGTGAAGGTGAGCAAAGCAGCGGTCATGGCGGCAAATCTAGGCTGTCTGATCGCGATGAACAGCCCAAAGACTGCGAAACTTTGCTGGAACCGCAACCATTGGGTGAGTGATTAATTTTTAATCGTTACCCCCCGTTTGCGCCAGATTTGCAGGTGGGAATGATCAAAAATGTGCCTGTCAGCCCTTTCCACTGGGGGCCAGCCTTGATTTACTGACCGTAAGTTTGGGGGTGTCCGCAGGAATGACAACGTATTTCAATGAGATGTTCTTGGGCAATAAAGTCCGCGAACCCTATCGTGGGTTAAAGGACTGGATGGCCACCATGCCTGCCGAGTTGCGCCAGATGAAGCAGGCCGAGGCCGAAGATCTGTTCCGCCGCATCGGCATCACCTTTGCCGTTTACGGCGAAGGCGGCGACCCCGACCGATTGATCCCGTTCGATATGTTCCCAAGGGTGTTTTCGGCGCAGGAATGGTTCAAGCTGGAACGGGGCATCAAGCAGCGGGCGCGCGCGCTGAATGCCTTTCTGGTCGATGTTTATGGGCGGGGCGAGATCGTGCGTGCGGGTCGCATTCCGGCGCATCTGGTCTATCAGAACGAAGCTTATGAAAAGGCCGTGGTCGGCTTTGTGCCGCCAAAGGGCGTGTATTCCCATATCGTTGGCATCGATCTGGTGCGCACCGGGCCGGATGAATTCTTTGTGCTGGAAGACAACTGTCGCACGCCCTCGGGTGTCAGCTATATGCTGGAAAACCGCGAGATCATGATGCGGATGTTCCCCGATCTTTTCCGCGAAAACCGGATCGAGCCGGTGGACAGCTATCCCGAACTTTTGCGCCATACCTTGGCCAGCGTGGCACCGTCAAAATGCAACGGCGATCCCACCATCGCCATTCTGACCCCCGGACATTTCAACAGCGCCTATTACGAACATTCGTTCCTTGCCGATCTGATGGGCGTTGAACTGGTCGAGGGGCAGGATTTGTTCGTGGAGGGCGAATTCGTCTATATGCGCACGACCGAAGGCCCGAAACGGCTGGATGTCATTTACCGCCGCATTGACGATGCCTTTATCGATCCGCTGTGCTTTCGGCCCGATTCAATGCTGGGTGTGCCGGGTTTGATGGATGTCTATCGGTCGGGCGGCGTCAGCATCTGTTCGGCCCCGGGTGCGGGTGTGGCGGATGACAAGGCCGTCTATACCTTTGTGCCCGAGATGATCCGCTTTTATCTGGGCGAAGAGCCGATCCTGAACAATGTGCCCACGTGGCAATGCGGCAAGGCCGATGACTGCAAATATGTTCTGGACCATCTGAACGAACTGGTCGTCAAAGAGGTGCATGGTTCGGGCGGTTACGGCATGTTGGTCGGGCCCAAGGCGACCAAGGAGATGGTTGAAACCTTCCGCGCCAAGATCACCTCGCATCCTGAAAACTATATCGCCCAGCCCACGCTGGCCCTGTCCACCACGCCAACCTTTGTCGAAGAGGGCGTGGCACCGCGCCATGTGGATTTGCGGCCCTATTGTCTGGTGGGGGAACGGATCGAACTGGTGCCCGGGGGCTTGACCCGAGTGGCCCTGACCGAAGGGTCGCTGGTCGTGAACTCGTCGCAGGGCGGTGGGGTCAAAGACACCTGGGTTCTGGCGGAGTAACGGATATGTTGAGCAGAACCGCAGACAACCTCTATTGGATTGCCCGCTATATCGAACGGGCCGAAACCGCCGCGCGCCTTTTGGAAGTGGGGGCGCGGATTGCTTTGCTGCCTTCTGCTGCCGGCTATCGCAACGAATGGGACAGCCTCTTGTCGGCCAGCGGTACGGCCAGCGCCTTTTCTGAGAAATACGGCGAAGCGATCCAGCGCAATCTGGAAAGCTGGTTTTTCTTTGATCGTGACAATCCGTCGTCGGTGGCAAGTTGCATCACGAATGCCCGTGAAAACGCGCGGATCGTCCGCACGGCGCTGACATCGCAGGTCTGGGATGCGCTGAACACGGCGTTTCAGGAATTGAAGGCGATGGAGCGTCGCCCGCGCAGCCAATTGGCGCTGAGCCAACTGACCGAATGGGCCACGCGGAATTCGGCATTGGTGCGGGGCTGTATCGATGCAACGCTTTTGCGCAATGACGGATGGGATTTCCTGAACCTTGGGTTCAATTTGGAGCGGGCGGACAACACGGCGCGGCTGATGGACGTGAAATATTATGTCCTGCTTCCCCGCGCCGATTTTGTGGGTTCGGGGCTCGACAATTACCAATGGACCACGCTGCTGCGTTCGATGAGCGCGCACCGGGCCTTTCATTGGGCTTATGGCGGCGATGTCACCTCGGACAAGATCGCGGATTTCCTGATCCTGAACCGGCAATGCCCGCGCGGGTTGATCACCTGCGTCGATGGCATGAACAAGCATCTGGACCAATTGGCAACCGCCTATGGCAAGTCCAATGACGCCCAGGTCAAGGCAAAGCATTTGCTGACCGAACTGTCGGGCCTGACGGTTTCGGACATATTCGAAGAGGGTCTGCACGAATTCCTGACCCGGTTCATCCGCGATGTCGCCACTTTGGGCGCGGCGGTGCATGAAAGCTATCTGAACGGGGACCAGCGCTGATGCTTTTGAAGGTTCATCACACCACCCGCTACAGCTATGACGCGCCGGTGCGGACGTTGGTGCAAAGCCATCGGATGATGCCGTCGGTGTTTGAGGGCCAAAAGGTCCTGAACTGGGAGGTGTCGGTGACCTCGGGGCAAAAGGGGGGCGGCTTTCGCGATGGGGCGGGCGACTGGATTCAGGCCTGGACCGTGATCGGGCCTGTGTCCGAAGTGGAGGTCGTCGTTCAAGGTTTGGTCGAGACTGTGGATCTCGCGGGCGTCTTGCGGGGCCACCGCGAAACGGTTTGCCCCGATGTCTATCTGCGCGAAACGCATCTGACCTATGCCGACGACAAGGTCCAGGCGCTGGCGGCCGGGGTTGACCATGGCAGCGGCCCGTTGTCCTTGGCCCATGCGCTTTCGCATCGGGTGGCCGAAGCCATCACCTATCGCCCGGGGGCAACCGATGCCGCCACTTCGGCCTCGGAAGCGGTTGAGCGGGGCGAGGGCGTCTGTCAGGATCATGCCCATGTGCTGATCGCCTTGGCCAAAGCCTTGGGCATGCCGGCGCGCTATGTGTCGGGCTATCTTTTGGCGGATTCAGACGGCGTTGCCCACGAGGCCGCCCACGCCTGGGCCGAAGTTTATGTCAAGGATCTGGGATGGGTCGGATTTGACCCGGCCAATGAATGCTGCCCCGATGATCGATATATTCGTGTGGGGTCGGGCTTTGATGCGCAGGATGCCGCACCCATTCGGGGCATTGCGCGCGGACCGGGAGAGGAATCGCTGGTCGTCACCGTCAAAGTTGAAGAATCCGCCCAGACTCAGGCACAAAGCCAACAATAAGGCGGCGATTGGGCCGAATTTTCCAAATTTTCCTCGATTTCACCGCGGTAAAGACACGAACGATCCCCATCTTGGGTGTCATGCGTGTGAATCGCTATGGGGCAAATCGATGTTGAATTATGATTTTGATATCCTTCAACTTGTTCCGTCAAAGCAACCAGCAGAACCCTATGCCAGCCTGCTGGAGGATATGCTTTCGGAGTTGGAGCCGTCGGGTGATCGCGATGACCGTCAGGTCGCGTTGTTCCGCGATCCGGCCACGGTGGAGGCTTTGACACGTGCCAGTGCGTCGTTGCGTGAATTCTTTTTGGCATCAGGCTTTGGTCTGAATACCTATGACTCGGGGGCCCCGCTGGGCCGATACCCAGAGGCGGACGAAGACCAGCGGATCGCGGTGATCGAACGCCTGGCCGAAAATGCGCAAAAATACCTTCTCGCGGCCGAGGACGAGGACGAGGGGAATGACACTGACTTTCGTCTGGCC
>JALQUQ010000217.1 GCA_023263735.1 Paracoccaceae bacterium
GTCAAGGCGGGCACCCGCGTGGCCGAGGCGGATGTCTGGATGGGCGATAGCGAAACGGTCGGGCTGGTTCCGGCGCAAGATGTGCGGCTTTTGGTTCCCGCCTTGGTCCAAGAAAGCGCGACAGCCGAAGTTACCTATACCGGCCCGCTCAAGGCCCCGCTGAAAGCCGGGACCGAGGTCGCGCAGATGACGATCCATGTTCCCCAACTTCCCGATGTGACCGTGCCCTTGGTGCTGGAAAGCGATGTGGCCCCCGGCGGCTTTGTCAAACGTCTGAACACGGCGGCGAACCGTTTGTATCAACAATACCTTGGCCAAGCCGACGCGTCTTGATAGACCGCAGGGCATGGCAGGGTGTTTCATCAGTTTCGAAGGCATTGACGGGTCGGGCAAATCGACCCAAGCGCGGCTTTTGGCCGAGCGGCTGCGTGCGGCGGGCAAGGTTGTCACGCTGACCCGCGAACCCGGCGGCAGCGCGGGGGCCGAGGAAATTCGGGCGCTTGTGTTGCAAGGGGCCGCGGATCGCTGGTCGGCCGAAACCGAAATCCTGCTGTTCACCGCCGCCCGGCGTGACCATCTGGAAAAAACCATCCGTCCCGCCTTGGCCCGGGGCGAGGTTGTGATCACAGACCGCTTTGCCGACTCCACCCGCATCTTTCAGGGCATCACCCGGGGCGATCTGTCCGAAACGGTGGACCGCCTGCACGATCTGATGATCGGAACCGAACCGGATCTGACGCTCTTGTTCGATCTGAACCCCGCCGAAGGGTTGGCGCGCGCCAATGCCCGTGCGGGCATCGAAATGCGGTTCGAAGATATGGGTCTACAGTTTCAGACCGCAGCCCGCGCCGGGTTTCTGGCGCTGTCCAAACGCTTTCCCGACCGGTTCCGCGTGATTGACGGGGGCCGCCCGATGGATCAGGTGGCCGCCGAGGTTTGGAAGATCGTGCAGCCGGAATTGGGTCTGGTCTGATGGCCGCCGAAGACCTGCCCGAACCCGACCGGCTGGAAGGGGCCCCCCATCCGCGCGAAGTCTTTCGGCTTTACGGCCATGAAAAGCCGGAGGAAGAGTTTCTGCGGTCGTTCAACTCGGGCCGCCTGCACCATGGCTGGCTGATCTCGGGGCCGCGCGGGGTGGGCAAGGCCACCTTGGCGTGGCGCATCGCCCGGTTTCTGCTGACGGCCCCCGACCCGAACGCGGGCGGCGGCCTGTTCGGCGCGCCCGAGCCGCCAACCAGCCTTGACACCAGCCCCGATGATCCGGTCTCTCGGCGCATGGCGGCATTGGCCGAACCGCGCCTGTTCCTGCTGCGCCGCGGCCCGAATGAACGGGAAACCGCGCTGTCCGCCGATATCCGGGTGGATGAGGTGCGCAAGATGAAATCCTTCTTTGCCCTGTCTGCCGCCGACGGGGGCCACCGGGTTGCCATCATCGATGCCGCCGATGATCTGAATGTCGCCGGGGCGAATGCGCTGCTCAAATTGCTTGAAGAGCCGCCCCCCCGCGCAACCTTTCTGGTGATCACGCATCAGCCGCATCGCCTTTTGCCCACCATCCGGTCGCGTTGTCGCGATCTGCGTCTTGGCCCCCTGCCCGCCGAGCCCTTGGCCAAGGCCTTGGAAATGGCGGGCGGCATGGTTCTGCCCGAAGACACCGGCCCCTTGGCCGAATTGGCGGGCGGTTCGGTGGGCGAGGCGTTTCGCCTGTCGCATCTGGACGGGCTAAAGCTCTATCGTCACCTGATCGACCTGTTCGCAACCATGCCCCGCATGAACCGAACCGCGGCGGCGGCGCTGGCGGAATCCGCCTCCGGCAAAGCTGCGGAAGAGCGGTTTGACCTGATCGTCACCCTGATCGACCTTTTTCTGTCGCGCCTTGCCCGGGCCGGGACGCTGCGCACCCTGCCGCCCGAAGCCGCCCCCGGGGAATCCGATCTGATCACCCGATTGGTTCCCGATGCCTATGTTGCCCGCGCTTGGGCCGATGTCGCGCAATCCCTGACCCTGCGCATTCGCCAAGGCAAAGCCGTCAACCTTGACCCTGCCGCACTTCTGTTGGATAGCTTCCTCAAACTTGACGAGACGGCGGGTTCTCTCGCCCGAAGGTAAGAGACCGATGCCCCCCGAGATTGTCGACAGCCACTGCCATTTGGATTTCCCCGATTTCAACGGCGAACTCCCCGATGTGATCGCCCGCGCCAAAGCGGCAGGTGTCACGCGAATGGTGACGATCTGCACCCGCATCGCCAATCTGGCGAATGTGCAAAAGATCGCCGAAACCTACCCCGAAGTCTGGTTCGCCTATGGCATTCACCCGATGAGCGTGACCGAACAGCCGCTTTTGTCGGTCGCCGATCTGGTGGCTGCGGCCCAACATCCCCGGATGGTGGGCATTGGGGAAAGCGGGCTTGATTATCATTACACGCCCGAGTCCAAGGGTTTGCAGCAGGAAAGCCTGCGCCTCCATATCGAGGCAGCGCAGGAAACGGGCCGGCCCCTGATCATCCATGCCCGCGACGCGGATGAGGATATGGCCGCGATCTTGGCCGAAGGCCACCGCGCCAAGCCCTATTCCTGCGTCATGCACTGCTTTTCTTCGGGCGAGCCGCTGGCCCGGGCCGCGTTGGACATGGGATTTTACCTGTCCATGTCGGGGATCACGGCCTTTCCCAAAAGCCAGGAGTTGCGCGACATCTTTTCCCGCGCGCCGGTTGACCGCATCCTGCTGGAAACCGACAGCCCCTATCTGGCCCCGCCGCCCTATCGCGGCAAACGCAACGAACCTGCCTACACCGCCTTTACCGCCAAAGTGGGCGCCGCCGTCTTTGGGCTGAGCGAGGAAGATTTCGCCGCCCAGACCTCGGCCAATTTCAACCGCCTGTTCACCAAAGCCGCAAAGGGCTAGCAATGGATCACCTGCGCTTCACCATTCTGGGCTGTGGTTCCTCGGGCGGGGTGCCGCGCTTGGGCGGTGAGGGTTTGGGGGCCGACTGGGGGGCCTGCAACCCCGCCAATCCGAAAAACCGCCGCAGCCGGTGTTCCCTTTTGATCGAACGCCGGACGGCGGGCGGCGTGACACGCGTGCTGATCGACACCACCCCCGACATGCGCAGCCAACTTCTGGCCGCCAATGTCGGCGTTCTGGATGCGGTGGTCTTTACCCATTCCCACGCCGATCACACCCATGGGATCGACGATCTGCGGCAGGTCGTGTTCAACATTCACCGCAGGCTTCCGGTCTGGGCCGATCCTCCGACCCAAGAAGCCCTGATCGCCCGCTTTGGCTATGCCTTTGTCCAGCCGAAAGGATCGCCCTACCCGCCGATCCTTGAGTTGAACACGATCGGCGAAGCGCCCTTCCGGATCGATGGCGCGGGCGGCACGGTCGAGTTGATGCCCTTCCTCTGCGATCACGGATCGATGGATGCGCTTGGGTTCATCGTGGGGGGGCTTGCCTATCTGCCCGACGCCGTGGCCATTCCCGAGGCCCATTGGCCGCTCTTGAATGGCCTGCGGGTCTTTGTCGTCGATGCCCTGCGCCGCAAACCCCATGCGACCCATGCCCATCTTGCGATGACCTTGGACTGGATCAGCCGCTGCGCCCCCGAACGCGCCGTGTTGACCAATATGCACAACGATCTGGATTACGATGAACTGTGCGCCGAGCTGCCCCCGAATGTGCAGCCCGCCTATGATGGTTTGGTGATCGAGCTCTCTGCATGAGCATCCTTCTCGATGTGATCATGCCGGTCTTTCTGGTGATCGGCTTTGGCTATGCGGTGGCGCGCGCCGGGTTGTTCTCGGACGGGGCCGTCGATGGGGTGATGCGCTACGCCCAGAATTTCGCGGTGCCGTGCCTCTTGTTCAAATCGATCGCGATGTTGGACCTGACGGCGGCCTATGAATGGGGGCTGATGGTTTCGTTCTACAGCGGGGCCCTTGCGGGCTTTGCGCTTGGGTTTCTCGGCGCCCGCCTCTTCTTCAAACGTGCGCTGACCGATGCGGTCGCCATCGGTTTTGCCTGCGCCTTTTCGAATTCCTTGCTGCTGGGCCTGCCCATCACCGAACGCGCCTATGGCCCCGAAGCGCTGGCCGGGAATTACGCGATCATCTCGGTCCATGCGCCGATCCTCTACAGCCTTGGCATCGTGCTGATGGAATGGGTCCGCGCCACGGGTCAGGGCCTTTCTGTTCCGGCGCTGGCGCGCAAAATCGCGCGCTCCATCGTGAATCAGCCGCTGGTGATCGGCATTCTCAGCGGTTTTGTCGTCAACCTGAGCCATATCCCGCTGCCGAATTTCTTTTGGTCGGCGGTGGATATGATGGCCCGCTCGGCCATTCCCGTGGCCCTGTTCGGATTGGGCGGTGTTCTGCTCCGCTATCGGCCCGAAGGTGACAAACTGACCATCGCCATGGTCTGCTTTGCCAGCCTGGTCCTCCATCCAGCGGTGACATGGCTGTTGGGAACGCAGGTGTTTGACCTTGGCACCGACAGTCTGCGGTCATCTGTCCTGACGGCGGCCATGGCACCGGGGGTCAATGCCTATATGTTTGCCCATCTTTATGGCGTCGCCAAACGGGTCTCGGCCTCGGCGGTTCTGATCGCCACGGCAGCCTCGATGGGCACGGTTTGGGTCTGGCTCCACATCCTGCCATAAAGCGAAACCCGGACCTCCCCTTCGGGAGGTCCGGGCAAAATTCTTATCTAAGAATTTTGGTCCCCGCCGCACCGGCGGTCGATGTTACCGGCCGGTCACGCCACGCAGGCGATCCGAACGGCGACGCAGAACTTCGACCATGGTCAGGAGCGCGATCGAGATGATCACAAGGATCGTCGCAACCGACAGGATCGCCGGGCTGATCTGTTCGCGAATGCCGTTCCACATCTGACGCGGAATGGTTTGCTGGTC
>JALQUQ010000218.1 GCA_023263735.1 Paracoccaceae bacterium
GGCCCCCTGTGCCACATTGACCGCCTTTTGCGGGGACACAGCACCGGGCATGGGCAAGGCCGCGATGGGCGTGCCAAAGGGATATAGCTGATAGGCATAGACTTGGCGGATGTCGCCGATGGCCACATAGCCCACGGGCGAACTGGGCTGGTCCTGCTGGGCTGAAACATCGATGGAACAATCGGTCGCGGCCTCTTGCCGGAAACCGCCATCGGTCACGCCCCGAACCATCCCATCCGCGTTTTCCAGCGAGCGGAACGGAATTTCGTAATCCATGCCATCGGCATAGGGCGGTTCAGCCTGAAACTGGGCCTCGACATTCACGCAGCCCCATTGCAGGGCCTTGGCATCCAGCGCGGGCAAGGCGACAGGGCCCACGGCCACGCCAAAAATGCTCGCCTGCCCCACGGTTTCGACATAGGTCATCTCTTCTGGCGGGGTGGACAGCATGGTCTTGATGATCGGGATCGAGATTTGCAGGCGTGGCATCCGGTCGACCACCGCCCCCATGCTTTGCAGCGCCAAAGCGTAGGATTTGTTGACCATCGCCTCGGAATACTGCCCCTCGGGCACCGTCAGATTGGGCGAGTGAAAGCCCAATCGCGCGGTCGGGTGGATGATGCGATCCATTTCATCGCCCACATCGGATTCAGAGCTGTAAAAGCCCCCCATAAAGGCCACCGAACAGGCACTTTCACAGGTGGCCCCGCGCCCGACAGCCGTTCCGACATAGGCGTTCCGCAACAGGTCTGCGATGGCCACACCCTCGACCAGCGACCCGCCGGGGCTGTCAAAGCAAAGCCGGGCCCCTTCGCGCGGATAGGTGCCATCAAAGCGGATCAGCCCCTCGCGTTCGGAAATCAGGGCCGCGACCTTGTCGGCATCGCCCCGCTCGATCGGACCCCGCAGGGTGGCGAAACAGCCCATTTCAGGATCGGGTTGCCGATCAATCTCGGCCGACCATGCGGGCAGCGCCGCCCCAAACGACATGCCCGCCGCCATCAGAATTCTGCGCATCCTGGCCCCCTCACCCATATTTCGGAAATTGTCTTCCCACCAAGGGCGCAAGGTCAAGCACAAATCCCCCATGTGGCGAAAGGATTTGACGGTAAGGCCCTGTAATTGTGGGCCAATCATCGGCGCTTGCCGCATCGAGGCCGGCAGGGGTGCGCCCCGCCTGCCCCGTTTACACGCGCAACCTTTGCCGAAACCGAGGCGCTACTTTTCCGCCTTGGCCGCGTTCATCCGGGCCTTTTTGGCGGCAAAGCGCGCATTCATCCGGGCATCACCCTCTTTCGATCCGTCGTGAAAGGTGCCAAACCATTTGTCCAACGGGATCAGGCCATCGCCGTAATTCACCTCGAAATACTTGTGATGCAGGTAGTGGATATAGGCATGGGAGTCGATGGCGGTGTCTTTGGTCAGTTCGACCTTGTCAAACCCGACATGCCCCGGAACAGCCCCAAACCCGGCCATATGCAATTGATACAGCGCGATCACCGGATGAGAGGGCAGGATCAGATGGTAGAACATCGTCGAGAAATACAGCAGATGTTCCACCGGGTGCATCGACAGCGAAGACCACGGGCTGGGGTTGTTCGAATTGTGATGGACCGAATGCACCCATTTATACAGAAAATCGGTGTGAATCAGACGGTGGATGCAAAAGAAGTGGAATTCGTGGATCACCGGCACGACCAGCGTCAGCAGGGCAAGATAGACCGGATGTTCGGCAAAGCCCACCCATGGGGCATATCCATTGGCAAAGGCCCACAGCACGACAACCTGAATCCCGGTCCAGATCGGCACGCCTGACAAAAAGCTGCGCAGGATGTTGTCGATGTTCTGGCTTTTGAACCAAAAGACATCCGACTTGGCATCTGCCGGAAACTTTCCGTTGTATTTGAACCGGTTGCCTTGCGCCCGCGTGATGTAAAGCCGCAGTTCAAAGGCGAAATACCACAAGAACACCGCCACGACATTGACGGCGAACAGCTTCAGGACCCACCCCCAGGCAAGGGTCTGCATCCCCTCGACCGGGGGCACGACCCACGCCCACCACGCCCAGGCCGACAGAAAGAACAGCGCGCTATAGGGAAAGAAATAATGCGGCACCCATTTCAGCAGGGCCAAGGGGCGCGGCGGAAAGACAAAAAGGGGCGCGGTCTGTGCGGGCGCGTTGGGGGCGTAATCGCCACGCTTGTTGCGGGTGCCGAATTTCAGATCATCCATGTCCGGGCTCCTTTACAGACTTTGCGCGCGCTTCAGGAAAAGGTCCAACTGGTCGGGGGCCATGCGCACCTCATGGTGCGGTTGGGGATAGCCCCCTGTGTCGCAATCGGCGGCAAAGGCGCGAAAGGCCGCGATCCGCTTTTGCTGCAACTCGGCCTCCAGCGCGACAAAATCCGCATATTTGCGCGAATGGCGCGGGTAATGGCCGGAATGGGTGCCCAGAACATCGCTCGAGAACAGATATTGCGTGTCGCAGGCCGACCCGCAGCCCATGCCCATCGTGATCATCGGCGTGGACCGGGTGATATGATCGGCCAGTTCCACCGGCACCACCTCGACCTCGACACAGGCGGCACCCGCATTTTCCAGATCCTTGACCTTGCGCATCACGGCCAAAGCCTCTTTGGCCGATTTCCCGACCGCGCGAAACCCTGTCCACGCGGCCAGATTGGGCACCAGCCCAACATGACCCGTCACCGGAATGCCTTCGCGCGCCATCGCTTCGATGAAATGGGGGGAATGGCTGCAATAAACCGCATCGGCCCCCCGCTTTAGAATCTTGAACCCCTCGCGGATGGCCTCTTCGGGCGAGGCGACCAGACCATGCGGCATCCCGGCCGACACAAAGGCCGACGGGGCCGCGCGGCGGATCGGCTCCAGCGTATGGTCGGGCTCGCAGGACAGGATCACGATCCCCGCCTCAACGGCTGCCGCGGCCTCGGCGGCCGTATCCACATGCAGTTGCAACCACTTGCCTTTGCCCTTTTGGGACAAGAGATCAAAAATCGAGACCCGGTCCGTCATCGCTTCCTCCTCGCGCTTCCTCCGTGTGTAGCGATGAGGCCCCGGATTCGCGCCTTGGGAATTGATCAGATCTGATCAGAGGTTTTCCGCCGTCACCAGATTGAACCGAATGGGCGGATTTCCATCGGTCAGGCCGATCAGCCCGATCTTGTGCAAGATCAGATCCACGGCGCGGCGGGCCTGCGTTTCCGGCATCTGATCGATCACCACATCCGCGCGCCCCGTCTTTAGCCCGATTTCGGTTGCGGGCGACAATTCATGCCCGACAAAGAACACGGGTTTCGCCTGCGCCGACAAAACCTCCATCACCCCCTGATTGCCCCCACCCGCATTGTAAAACCCAACAAGATCGGGCCATTGGCGCAACGCCGCGCGCATCTGGCTGTTGGCAATCGTGCGGCTGTCTTCGGAAAACAAGGTGGCCATGTGGGTCAGCCGCCCAATGTGCCCCTCCGCCAGAAAATCGGAAAAACCCCGAATTCGGTCACGGTGCACCTGATAGCTGGTTCCATGGCACAGCGTGATGACCGGCCCAGTGGCCGCGCACATGCGCGTCATCATCAAGGCCGCCGTCCGCCCCGCGGCATAATTGTCGATGGCAACAAACTCCGCCTCGGGAATGATCCGCGTGACCACCTGCACCACCGGAAGCCCCTTGGCCTGCACCGTGGCCAGTGCCTCTGCCACCTCGGGAAAGCCGGGGGCGGCAAGGATCAACCCGGCCCTTGGGCGATCGCCGGTCAGGATGCGCCGCGCAATCGCCGGACCATCGCTTTCATCGACAAAGGTGATCTGCAACTGCACCGAGGAATCGACGATGGACCCCAACTTGCGAAAGGCCAGTGACAGCCGGGCGAAAAAGTTTTCCTCGGGCCGCACCAAGATGATTTCGATCAACAGCAGGCCGCGATGCTGATCGGGCAGACGCCCCGGCCAATCCAGCGCACGGGCCGCGGCAATGACCTTCATCGCGGTTTGCGGGCGCACGCCGCCGCGCCCGTTCAGCACCCGTTCGACCGTGGCCGTCCCGACCCCCGCCGCTTTGGCAATCTGCGCAATATTCGGCTTTGCCACCGCTGCCCCCCTGTTTGGCGCATGGAACGGGCGCCCCCCCGCAATGTCAAGCAGACCGGGCGATGGGGCGGGCGTCGGTCAGTTCACCGAAATCTTGCGGCCCGTTTCTTCAAAGGTCACGCGGGTGGTCGCGCCCTGCATGGCGATTTCAACCACCGCCATCGATTTCGGCGTCGTCCCAAAGCCCCAGATCTCGACCGGGCTCGCACCGCCAAAGGTCGCATCCAGAACCGACATCAATCCCGGCCCCGACAATTCGGCGATCAACAGGCCGTCAATTTCCTGCAAATCCGAAGGAACGACCCGTTCGGTTCCCACGATCAATTCAAGCGGCATTTCCACGGCACGATCCTGTCTTGCGTGCCGATCACTTGGGCACCTGCCCTAACGGGTGCCGGGCACGAACCGATTCTTCAATCGATTCGGGCACTTATCCCCAGCTTGCCCACAAGGGATTTCCGTTCGGTGGATAACTGCCCCAAAGACAAACGCGCGAGGTTTCCCCCGCGCGTTGCAAATTCCGTGACTGTCAAATCGCTCAGCTACATCCGGTGGTCGAGCCGCAGGTGTTGCACTTCAGGCAGGTGCCGTTGCGGACCAACGTGTAGTTGCCGCAATCCGAGCAACTGTCGCCGGTATAGCCCTGCATCTTGGCCTTGGTGCGGGCATCGGCGGTGGAGGTGGCCGCGCCGATGGCATAGCTGGAGGCGGTTTCGGCAAAGCCCGCGCTGCGGGTTTCCGGAACCAGCGCCGACAAAGCCGCCGAAGGATCGGTGCCGGTG
>JALQUQ010000219.1 GCA_023263735.1 Paracoccaceae bacterium
CCCCCGCCATGGCACAGATCGATTACGCAATGCCCCTTCAGCCCGACCCCGAGCGTCACGCCGAATTCTACGATGGCGTCCTGGTCAAGCGGTTCATCGCTTGGGTGGTGGATTTCGTCGTCGTCACGCTTTTGACGATGGTCATCATCCCGTTGACCGCCTTTACCGCCCTGTTCTTCATCCCCGTCGTCTTTGTGGCCATCGGGTTTCTCTACCGCTGGATGACCCTCTCGGGCCGCTCTGCGACATGGGGCATGCGTCTGGTCAACATCCAGATGCTGGACCGCTCCGGCCAACGCTTTGACGCGGCGACCGCGCTCTTGTGGACCATCGGGTCGATGATGTCGCTGGCCTTTGTGCTGCCGCAACTCTTGTCGATTGGCCTGATGCTCTTGTCCGCCCGGGGCCAAAGCCTGACCGACCATGTCTTGGGCAGTGTCGCGATCAACGGCAGCCGGGCCTGACCCCCGGCATCGAAACCCCCTCCGATTCCGGGGACCGACGCGATTTCGGTCCTTGGCGGATGGCGCGGGCCTTGCTAACCTCGGACCATTCCCAGATAACAAATGCAATGCGCCACACGCTTCCCCTCGCGCCCCAGTTCTATGTGACGGCTCCACAACCATGCCCCTATCTTGACGGGCGCATGGAACGAAAGCTTTTCACCGCGCTTCAGGGCGAATATGCGCAAAAGCTGAACGACACCCTGTCCAAACAGGGCTTTCGCCGCAGCCAGAACGTGCTGTATCGCCCCTCTTGCGCGGAATGTTCGGCCTGCCTGTCGGCCCGCATCCGGGTTGACGATTTCAAACCCAATCGCACCCAACGCCGGGTGATGGCCCGCGCCGCCGATCTGCGCCGCAGTGCCACCAGCCCTTGGGCGACCGAAGATCAATATGCCCTGTTCCGCCGCTATCTCGACACCCGCCACGCCGATGGTGGAATGGCCGATATGGACATCTTTGAATTCGCCGCGATGATCGAAGAGACGCCCGTCAAAAGCCGCGTCGTCGAATACAGCCGCCCGCCCAAGGCCGATGAACGCGGCCGCCCCTTGGCCGCCGTCTGCCTGACCGATGTCTTTGATGACGGGGTCAGCATGGTCTACAGCTTTTACGATCCGGATTTGGCGCATCTGTCCTTGGGCACCTATGTGATCCTTGACCATATCGCCATCGCGCGTGAGGCGGGTTTGCCCTTTGTCTATCTGGGCTATTGGGTGCCCGGCAGCCGCAAGATGGGCTATAAATCCGTGTTCGACGCGCTGGAAATCTTCAAGGCGGGCGAATGGCAACCGATTGGCGACCCCAACGGGCACAGCGCCGCCCTCCATCCCCTGTCGATGGACCCGATTGCCGAACAGGTGGCCCGCATCAGCCTGCCCGAAGCCCGCCCCGCACGCGAATGACCGCGCTGGCCGGATCACAGGCCCGGCTTGCGGCCCTGTCCATCGTGGTGCCCGATTACGCCCAAGGCATCGCCTTTTACTGCACGACCCTTGGCTTTCGCCTGACCGAAGACCTTGATCAGGGCGCCAAACGCTGGGTCACCGTCGAACCGCCGGGCGGCGGCCCCCGGATCGTGCTGGCCCGCGCCGACACCCCCGACCAGCGCCACGCCATCGGCAATCAGGCCGGGGGCCGGGTCTGGCTGTTTCTTCAGACCGACGATTTTGACCGCGATCACAGGCGGATGATCGCCGCCGGCGTGATGTTCGAGGAAACGCCCCGCCGTGAACCCTATGGCAAGGTGGCGGTCTGGCGCGACCCGTTCGGCAACCGCTGGGATCTGATCGGCCCCCCGTCCCGCCAAACGTGACTCTGAAAGCCCGCTTTCCCCGCCGCCGCCGACTGGACGTTGATCAAAGAAATCCCTATATAATCTCTCAACTAAAGCCGGATGAGGTTAGGATGACTATGGATGCCAAGGTAGAGGGTGCGCCCCTGATCAAACCCTCGACCACCGATCACCCGCTCTATGATCAGGTGGCCGATGCCTGCCGCACCGTGTTCGACCCCGAAATCCCGGTCAATATCTTTGATCTGGGGTTGGTCTACACCATCGAAATCTCGCCCGAGAATGAGGTTGAGATCATCATGACCCTGACCGCCCCCGGCTGCCCCGTGGCGGGCGAAATGCCGGGTTGGGTCGCCGATGCGGTCGAACCCCTGCCGGGCGTCAAGCAGGTGCAGGTCCACATGACCTTTGACCCGCCTTGGGGCATGGACATGATGAGCGATGAGGCACGTCTGGAACTTGGCTTCATGTAATTGAGGCCGCTTTTGCCCAAGCGTATTGAGAAAGGTTGATCCAAGACCTATCTTAAACGGGCAGATAAAGGATTTTGACCATGTTCGGCATCCCCGGCAAAGCCGCCGTGACCCTGACCCCTTCGGCCGTGAAACAGATCGCCCGCCTGATGGCCCGCGATGGCAAAGAGGGGTTGCGCATCGGCGTGAAAAAGGGCGGCTGCGCGGGCATGGAATACACGATGGACTATGTGACCGAGGTCAATCCGCTGGATGAGATCGTGGAGCAGGACGGCGCGCGCGTGCTGATCGCCCCCATGGCCCAGATGTTCCTGATCGGAACCGAGATTGATTACGAAGTTGACCTGCTGCACGCCGGGTTCAAATTCCGCAATCCCAATGTGGCCGAGGCCTGTGGCTGCGGCGAGTCGATCAAGTTCAAGGACGCCCCCGCCTCCGGCACGTCCCCCGCCTGAATCTCTCTCCCCTGAACGCCCCCCAAACCCTCCGGCACCGCCAGAAAAATCGCGCTCCCACCGCTTCGGGCTTTTCCTGCGGCGGCGTTAGCGCTAGCGATGGTGCGCCCAAGATCATCGCCCCAAGGTTGGAGAAGCCCGAATGAAGAAACTTGCCGCTGGGAACTGGAAAATGAACGGCACCGCCGCGTCATTGGCCGAAGTGGCCGCTTTGGCGCAGGCCCACCCTGCCCCCGCCTGCGAGGTGCTGCTGTGCCCGCCCGCCACGCTGATCGCGCAGATGGCCTATCACGCCAAAGGCACCCCGGTGAAAGTCGGCGCGCAGGATTGCCACGCCAATGCCTCGGGCGCGCATACCGGTGACATCTCGGCCGAACAGGTCAAGGATGCCGGTGCGGGCCATGTGATCCTTGGCCATTCCGAACGCCGCACCGATCACAAGGAAACCGATGCCCAAGTCGCCGCCAAAACGCTGGCCGCATGGCGCGCCGGTCTGGTGGCCATCGTCTGCGTCGGCGAAACCGAGGCCGAGCGCGATTCGGGCGCCACGCTGGATGTGATCGGCCGCCAACTCGCCGGTTCCGTGCCCGAGGGCGCCACCTCGGCCACTCTGGTCATCGCCTACGAACCCGTCTGGGCCATCGGCACCGGGCGCACCCCCACCTTGGCCGAAATCGCCGAGGTGCATCACTTCCTCCGCGAACGCCTGACGGCGCGGCTGGGGGCCGATGCGGCGGGCGTGCGGCTGTTGTACGGCGGGTCGGTGAAACCCTCGAACGCAACCGAAATCTTTGCCGTGGCCAATGTCGACGGCGCGCTTGTCGGCGGGGCCAGCCTCAAGGCCGCCGATTTTGGCGCCATCGTCGCCGCCCTGTCCGCCGCGGCCTGAGAAAACCCCCAGATCGCCCTGCGCTGGTGCTTGCACCGGCGCAAGGCTTGGGTCTAATCGTGTCATGGACCGTCTGACCCAATCCCCGACCGAACCCGCCTTTGTGCAAAACCCCTATCCGTTTTACGAACGGGCCCGCGCGCTTGGGCCGATGTTCTATTGGCAAGATTACGGGCTGATCTGCACCCCCTCGGCCACCGCCTGCCACGCGATCTTTCGTGACCGCCGCTTTGGCCGCGAAATTCCGCTGGAACGCCAGACCCCCATCGCCCCGCACACCGCCGATTTCTACAAGATCGAAGCGCATTCGATGCTGGAGCTCGAGGCCCCCCGCCACACCCGGCTGCGGTCCTTGGTGCTGCGCGCCTTTACCACCCGGCGCCGGATCGCGGGCATGCAGGCCGATATCGAAAAACTGTCGCACGACCTGATCGACCAATTCCCCGAAACCGGGACCTTTGATCTGCTGCCCGCTTTCGCGCGGCCGCTGCCGGTGATCGTGATCGCACGACTGCTCGGTGTGCCCGAAACGCTGGCCGATCAGTTGCTGACCTGGTCAAACGCCATGGTCGGCATGTATCAGGCCCGCCGCACGCGTCAGATGGAGGAGGCCGCCGCCACCGCCGCCCGCGACTTTGCCGATTTCCTGACCGACTATATCACCGAACGCCGCGCCAAACCCGCCGATGATCTGATCACCCAACTGATCGCCGCCGAGATGGAGGGCGAACGGCTCAGCACCGACGAATTGATCAGCACCTGCATCCTGCTGTTGAACGCGGGCCACGAGGCGACGGTCCACACCATTGGCAATGGCGTCAAGGCCCTGCTCACGTCGCACTCCGATCTACCCGCCGTTCTGGCCCCCGATCGGGCCGAGGCGACGGTCGAGGAAATCCTGCGCTTTGACCCGGCGCTCCACATGTTCACCCGCTGGGCCTATGAGGATGTCGAGGTCATGGGCCACACCTTCAAGCGCGGCGATCAGGTCGGCTTGCTCTTGGGGGCGGCCAATCGCGACCCCACCCATTGGGAACATCCCGACCTCTTTAACCCGAAACGGCCCGACAAGGTGAACCTGACCTGTGGGGCCGGCGCGCATTTCTGCGTGGGGGCGCCATTGGCCCGGCTGGAACTGCAATGCGCCCTGCCGATCCTGTTCCGCCGCTGCCCGAATTTGCATCTGGTGGGTCGGCCGCATTACGCCAACCTCTATCATTTTCACGGGCTCGAGGCGCTGATGGTCGCCCGCTAACCCCGCCAAATC
>JALQUQ010000021.1 GCA_023263735.1 Paracoccaceae bacterium
AATGCCGTCGGGCGGCGGCCACATCATCAAAGCTGACGCAGATTATAGCCCCGCCTCGTTTCCAGAGATCGCCTTGAGCCCGCGCGTGGCAGCAGTGAACACTACAATCCACTCACAATGGTAACCTTGGTTCCCCAGTCGACGCACCTGCGGGCTAGATCCGGTGGAAGGGCTTGATTGGTAAACAGAGTATCGATTTCCGCCAATGCAGCCAGTCGAGCTGGCGCTGATCGGTCGAGTTTGGAAGCATCGCAAACCAAGAACACCTTGCGCGATTGCCGAATGATGGTCTTGGACACCCGAACCTCTGCAAGATCAAAGTCAAGAACGTCACCATCCTGATCCAGTGCCGAGGCGCCGATCACGGCGTAGTCAACCTTGAATTGCTCAAAAAACTGGGTCGTCAGCTCTCCAACCAAGCCCCCGTCGGAACGACGCAAGGCGCCACCTGCGACCATGATCTCGCAGCCTGGATTGGCAGCCAGCGTATTGGCTACATTCATGTTGTTCGTCACAACCGTAATGTTGCGGTGGGTCAGCAATTCTTGCGCGACAGCCTCGGTCGTGGTGCCAAGGTTTATGATGATCGAGCAATTCTCGGGAATGGAGGCGGCGCAGGCCCGCGCGATGGCGACTTTGGCATCCTGATTCATCCGCCGCCGTTGTTCGTATCCTAGGTTGGTGGCCCCGGTCCGCGGCACGGCACCCCCATGTACCCGATCCAGATGTCCCATGTCAGCAAGTTCCGACAGGTCGCGGCGAATGGTCTGAACCGTGACATCAAACTTTTGCGCCAGCTCGTCAACCATCACCCGCCCTTCGAGGCGGACAAGTTCGAGGATTTCGCTTTGACGAAAGCTCAGCGCCACGTCGCATTCCTTGATCAGCCAAAGTCCACCTTGACTTTCGTTGAAGTTCCTTTGCCGCACAAGAGGGAAAAAATCAGCGCTTTCGCTCGCCTCGGGCATGCCGCAGTGCAGCGCGAAATTGCGCGATTATCTGGATTTGCTTTGTGCAACGGCAGATTTACTAACGCAGCCTCCCTATATCTGTTCGTTTTGACCTACATCGCGCAAAAGCGAATATTGTCGATTGACTCATGGCTTTCTTTCGAATTATATCGCAGCGTCCGGGGGGAGACTGGCGTGCCAATGACAAGTGGGACCAACACGACTGACCTGTTCATCATCGGCGGCGGCATCAATGGATGCGGCATCGCGCGTGATGCTGTTGGGCGGGGACTGTCGGTGGTTCTGGCTGAACAGGGAGATCTGGCACAGGCCACTTCGTCGACATCAACCAAGCTTTTCCATGGCGGGCTAAGGTATCTTGAATACTTTGAGTTCCGCCTTGTCCGTGAAGCGTTGGAGGAGCGTGAGACCTTGTTGGTCGCCATGCCCCACATCTCATGGCCTATGCGGTTTGTCCTGCCCTACGCGTCCGACATGCGGTTTGAAGGCGACACGCCGACGGGGCGCCTTTTGTCGCGGCTGATGCCTTGGATGAAGGGGCGGCGACCGGCATGGCTGATCCGGCTGGGTTTGGTGCTGTATGACAACTTGGGGGGTCGCAAAATCCTGCCCGGCGCGCGCACTCTTGATCTGACGCGCGACCCTGCAGGAAAGGTCCTGCACCCCAAATTCCGTCAAGCCTATGAATACTCGGACTGCTGGGTTGAGGATTCGCGACTGGTCTCGCTGAACGCCCGCGATGCAGCGCAGCGCGGTGCCGCTGTTCTGACGCGCACCCGCGTCACCTCTGCTGCCCGTGTGGGCGATCTGTGGGAGGTTGTGACCGAAGGGTCTAACGGCACCCAGACCCACATGGCGCGTGCGCTGGTCAATGCAGGTGGGCCTTGGGTGGAAGAAGTCATTCGCAATGTCGTGCGGATCAACACGTCCGAAGGCGTGCGGCTGGTGCGCGGCTCTCACATCGTCACCCGCAAGCTTTATGACCACGATCGTTGCTATTTCTTTCAGGGCACCGATGGCCGCATCATCTTTGCCATCCCCTATGAGCAGGACTTTACCCTGATCGGCACGACCGACCAGGATCATCAGGGGGCGCCCGGCGAAGTGGTCTGCACCGATGCCGAGCGCGACTATCTCTTGGATTTCGCCAGTCGCTATTTCGCCAAACCCGTCACCGCCGAAGATGTGGTCTGGACCTATTCCGGCGTCAGGCCGCTTTACAACGATGGGGCCAAGTCGGCGACGGCTGCCACGCGGGATTATGTGTTGTCTCTGGACAGCAACGGCGCACCGCTTTTGAACGTCTTTGGCGGCAAGATCACCACCTATCGCCGCCTTGCAGAAAGCGCGCTGGCAAAACTTGCGCCGTTCTTTCCGCAAGCCTCTGGTCGATGGACTGCACGGGTGCCCCTGCCCGGCGGGGATTTTCCGCATGATGGTGTAGCCCGCTTGACCGATGATCTGAAGACGCGGTTCACGTTTTTGTCGGATTACTGGGCTGGGCGTCTGGTGCGCGCCTATGGGTCCGAGGCTGCAACCTTGCTGGGTGCGGCGAAAACGACTGCCGATCTGGGCCGCGACTTTGGCGCGACGTTGACCGAAGCCGAGGTGCGTTGGCTGATGACACGCGAGTTTGCCCGTGCGGCGGCAGATGTGGTCTGGCGGCGGTCGAAACTTGGGCTGCGGATGACAGCCGATCAGATCACCGAGTTGGATGCGTTCATGATCGCGGCTGCAAAAGACGGGGCGCTTAGCCCCGCTGCCGAATAGGGGAATGGGATGGCGCTTGAACTGAAATCAGTCTCACGGTCAGTGCAGGGGCGTGCGCATATTCGCCCGACCGACCTGATGCTGGAGCGGGGCACGATGAACGTGCTTTTGGGGCCAACGCTGTCTGGCAAGACCTCTCTGATGCGCCTGATGGCCGGGCTGGATGTCCCGACCTCGGGCCGCATCTTCTGGAACGGCGCCGATGTGACCGGGCAGCGTGTGCAGGACCGCAAGGTGGCCATGGTCTACCAGCAGTTCATCAACTACCCAGCGTTAAGCGTTTATGAAAACATCGCATCGCCCTTGCGCCTGATGGGCAAGACCAAGGCCGAGATTGACCGCGCGGTGCGCGAAACTGCCGAGATGCTGAAACTGACGCCGATGCTGACGCGCAAACCGTTGGAGCTATCAGGCGGACAACAGCAACGCTGCGCCTTGGCGCGCGCCTTGGTCAAAGGCTCGGGGTTGGTTCTGCTGGATGAGCCTTTGGCCAATCTTGATTACAAGTTGCGCGAAGAGTTGCGCGTCGAAATCCCCCGGATTTTCGAGGCTTCGGGCGCAATCTTTGTTTACGCCACCACCGAACCCGAAGAGGCGCTTTTGCTGGGCGGCAACACCGCAACGCTTTGGGAGGGTCGCGTTACCCAATTTGGCCCTACGCCATCGGTTTACCGCCTGCCCGCCGATGCCACCACAGCGCGGGTGTTTTCAGACCCGCCGATGAATTTCGTGCCTGTCGTCAAGGATGGCCATCGGCTGGATTTTGGCGGGCTGGCCAAGGCCCCAGCCGAAGGCACACATGCCGCCCTACCCGATGGCCGCTATCTGGCAGGATTCCGCGCCAATCATGTGACGCTGAACAAACATTCGGGCGATGCGGTTGAACTGTCTTGCACTGTGGCCGTGACCGAAATCACCGGATCAGAGTCTTTCCTGCATCTGCGGCACGGGACCGAAAAATGGGTCGGGCTTGTTCATGGGGTGCAAGACCTTGCCCCCGGAACGGCCGTCAATGTCTATCTGAACCCGGCCCACATCTATCTTTTCGATGCTGACGGCGCGCTTGTGGCGCCAGCGTCCTATGCACTGGCGGCCTGACACATGGCACAGATTACGCTTTCAAAACTCGCCCATTCCTACGCCGCCAATCCGACCGCCGAGTCTGATTATGCGCTAAAGGAAATGGATCACGTCTGGCAGGACGGCGGGGCCTATGCCCTGCTGGGCTCCTCCGGCTGCGGCAAGACCACGCTGTTGAACATTATCTCGGGACTGGTGCGGCCCAGTTATGGGCGTGTGCTGTTTGGCGACCTCGACGTGACCGATCAGGAAACCGCCGCGCGCAACATCGCACAGGTGTTTCAGTTTCCGGTCGTTTACGACACGATGACCGTGCGCGAAAACCTGTCCTTCCCGTTGCGCAACCGCGGCATGGATGCGGCCTACATCGCGGCGCGCGTCAATCAGATTGCCCAGATGATCGGGATGGAAGACATCCTGAACCGCAAGGCGCGCGGGTTGACCGCCGACGCGAAGCAAAAGATCAGCCTTGGCCGCGGCATGGTGCGCGAAGATGTCAACGCGATTCTGTTCGACGAACCCCTGACGGTGATCGACCCCCATATGAAATGGGAATTGCGGACCCAGCTGAAACAGCTGCACCGCGAGTTCGGTCACACGATGATCTATGTGACGCATGACCAGACTGAAGCGCTGACCTTTGCTGACAAGGTTGTGGTCATGTATGACGGCCGCGTAGTGCAGATGGGCACGCCCGAGGAATTGTTCGAAACCCCGGCCCATACCTTTGTGGGCTATTTCATCGGCTCGCCGGGGATGAACCTTTTGGACGCCAAAGTGACCGGATCGGTAGCGCATCTGCAGGGGGCCGAGATCGCCTTGGGCGCAGGCTATGGCGCAGTTGCAGGGCGCACCCAGATCGGTATCCGCCCGGAATACTGCCTGCTCACCGATGGGGCGGGCCTGCCCGTCACCATCCGACGGATCGAGGATGTGGGCCGCCACCGCATCATTCGCGCCGATCTGTTCGGCCAGCCCTTCAACGTCATTGCGCCCGAAGGCATGGCCATTGGCGCCGACATGACGCGGGTCGCCTTCGCGCCGGGCAAGATCAATGTCTACGCCGATGACTGGCGCGTTGCAGGAGGTGCCATCTGATGGAAAAGACCCAGAACAACAAGGCATGGTTCCTTGTGCTGCCCGTCTTGGTGATTGTGGCCTTTTCCGCCGTGCTTCCGCTGATGACGGTCGTCAACTATTCGATGAACGACACCTTCGGGCAAAACGAGTTCTTCTGGAACGGTCTTGGCTGGTTTGAAGAGATGATCACCTCAGACCGCATGCATGACGCCTTGGGGCGGCAGGTGCTGTTTTCGGTGATCATTCTGGTAATTGAGGTTCCCCTAGGGATCTTCATCGCGCTGAACATGCCGAAAAAGGGCTTTTGGGCCAGCTTCTGCCTTGTGCTGATGGCCCTGCCCCTTTTGATCCCGTTCAACGTGGTGGGCACGATCTGGCAAATTTTTGGCCGGGTGGACATCGGTCTTCTCGGCCATGGTCTGGCGGCGATAGGCATCGATTACAACTATACCAATGATCCCTTTGATGCCTGGATCACCATCATCGTCATGGATGTCTGGCATTGGACCTCACTGGTCGCACTGCTGTGCTATGCGGGGCTGCAATCCATCCCGCAGGCCTATTATCAAGCCGCCCGCATCGATCAGGCCAGCCGGTGGAGCGTGTTCCGCTTTATCGAACTGCCGAAAATGGCGGGTGTGCTGCTGATTGCGGTCCTGTTGCGCTTCATGGACAGTTTCATGATCTACACCGAACCCTTCGTCGTCACCGGCGGCGGGCCCGGCAACTCGACCACCTTCCTGTCGATTGATCTGGTGAAAATGGCGGTGGGGCAGTTCGATCTTGGGCCTGCCGCGGCGTTTTCGCTGATGTATTTCCTTGTGATCCTGCTGGTGTCTTGGGTGTTCTACACCGTGATGACCAGCCTTGATAAAGCGGAGACCAAGTGATGCGCATCAAGTCATCCGCCATCGTCATGACCTTGTATCTTCTGTTCCTGCTGATCCCGATCTATTGGCTGGTCAACATGAGCCTGAAGACCAACACCGAGATCACCTCGACCTTCACGCTGTTCCCCAACGATCTGACTTTCGCCAACTATATCACCATCCTGACCGACCCATCGTGGTACATGGGATACGTCAACTCGCTGATCTATGTGGTGATGAACACGGTGATTTCGATCACTGTCGCCCTGCCCGCTGCCTATGCCTTTTCGCGCTACAGCTTCATGGGCGACAAGCACCTGTTCTTTTGGCTTCTGACCAACCGGATGGCCCCGCCTGCGGTATTCGCGCTGCCGTTCTTCCAACTTTATTCTTCGGTCGGGCTGTTTGACACCCATATCGCCGTGGCATTGGCGCATTGCCTGTTCAACGTGCCGCTGGCGGTGTGGATTTTGGAAGGCTTCATGCGCGGTGTACCGAAGGAGATCGACGAGACCGCCTATATCGACGGCTATTCTTTCGGCCGCTTTTTCATCCGCATCTTCATGCCGCTGATCGCATCAGGCATCGGGGTGGCAGCGTTTTTCTGCTTCATGTTCTCTTGGGTGGAACTGCTGCTGTCGCGCACGCTGACCAGTGTGAACGCCAAATCCATCGCCTCGACAATGACGCGCACGGTGTCGGCAAGCGGCATGGATTGGGGGGTCTTGGCCGCCGCTGGTGTGCTGACGATCATCCCCGGCGCCTTGGTGATCTACTTTGTCCGCAACTACATAGCCAAGGGCTTCGCCCTGGGGAGGGTGTGATGACCGCTGCGCGTTGGACAGGCATTTATGCCGCCCTCACTCTTGCTATGGCGTCCATCCTCGGCGTCCTGATCTGGTATGTCCCCCGCGAAGACGGCGAGATGCTGTGGTTTGACCCGATGATCCCCGGTGGCTGGATGGCGTGGACATTCCCTGTCGCCCTGTTCTTTTTCATCATCGCCTGCCTCCTGATCCTGTTTACCCTGCTGGCGATCCGCTATCCTGAAACACCCCGTCGCGGCGTCCTGCGCATCGAGACCACGCGCGGCGACCGGTTGTTTATCACGCTCTTGGGCTCGGCCTTCATCAATCTGGGCTGGCTCTTTTTCTTCGGTGCGCCGCTGACCTGGCCGCTGATCCTAAGCCTGCTTTACGCAGTGGCGGTGTTTCGCTGGGTGTAGAGGGGGGAAAGACGCCGGAAGGCAGGGATCGCACCCCCGCCCCCCGGCTGGACTGCAAAAAAACTGACGTCTCACAATCTGGGAGGATACATAATGAGACTAAGGAAAACTGCAACCGCCATGGCGCTTGCGCTGATGGCCGGCGGTCTGCCCGCCTGGGCAGATATCGAGGCGGCGAAAGCCTTCCTTGATGCGGAGATCGGTGATCTGTCCACGCTGGACCGCGCAGGGCAGGAAGCTGAACTGCAATGGTTCATCGATGCCGCCAAGCCCTATGCGGGGATGGAAATCAAGGTGGTGTCGGAAACCATCGGCACCCATGAATATGAATCCAAGGTTCTTGCCCCGGCGTTCACCGCCATCACCGGCATCAAGGTGACCCATGACCTGATCGGCGAAGGCGACGTGGTGGAAAAGCTGCAAACCCAAATGCAGTCTGGCGAAAACATCTATGACGCCTACATCAACGACTCGGATCTGATCGGCACCCACTGGCGCTATCAGCTGGCCCGCAACCTGACCGACTGGATGGCAGGCGAAGGCGCTGCGGTCACCAATCCGGGGCTGGACTTGGCCGACTTTATCGGCACCTCGTTCACCACCGGACCGGACGGCAAGCTGTATCAGCTTCCCGACCAGCAGTTCGCCAACCTTTACTGGTTCCGCTACGACTGGTTCAACGATCAGAAAACCAAGGATGATTTCAAGGCCAAGTATGGCTATGACCTTGGCGTTCCGGTGAACTGGTCGGCTTATGAAGACATCGCTGAGTTCTTCACAGGGCGCGATATGTCCTACATGGGCGGGCCTGCAACCGGCGTCTATGGCAACATGGACTACGGCAAGAAAGACCCCTCGCTTGGCTGGCGTTACACTGACGCGTGGATGTCGATGGCCGGCATGGGCGACGTGGGTGAGCCGAACGGCCTGCCGGTTGACGAATGGGGCATCCGCGTCAACGAAAAGTCGCAGCCTGTCGGGTCGTGCGTGGCCCGTGGTGGTTCCACCAATGACGCGGCAGCCGTTTACGCTGTGACCAAAGCTATCGAATGGCTGCAAAAGTACTCGCCGCCGGAAGCGGCAGGTATGACCTTCGGTGAAGCTGGCCCGGTGCCTGCGCAGGGCGCCATTGCCCAGCAGATGTTCTGGTACACCGCCTTTACCGCAGCCTCGGTGGAGCCGGGCACGCCCGTGATGAATGAGGACGGCACGCCCAAGTGGCGCATGGCCCCCTCGCCGCACGGTGTTTACTGGCAGGAAGGCCAGAAGATCGGCTATCAAGACGCCGGTTCCTGGACCCTGATGAAATCGACCCCGGTCGATCGCGCTCAGGCGGCTTGGCTTTACGCCCAGTTCGTCACCTCGAAGACCGTTGACGTGAAAAAATCACACGTCGGCCTGACGTTCATCCGCGAAAGCTCGATCCAGCATGAAAGCTTTACCGAGCGCGCACCGAAACTGGGCGGCCTGATCGAATTCTACCGTTCGCCCGCCCGCGTTCAGTGGTCGCCAACCGGCACCAACGTTCCTGACTACCCCAAGCTGGCGCAGCTGTGGTGGCAGAACATCGGCGATGCCATGTCGGGTGCCAAGACCCCGCAAGAAGCGCTTGATGCGCTGTGCGAGGAGCAGGAAAAAGTCCTGATCCGTCTAGAGAAATCCGGCGCTCAGGGTGAACTTGGCCCGGTCATGAACGAAGAGCAGGATCCGCAGGTCTGGCTTGATGCCCCCGGCGCTCCGGTGGCCAAGCTGGAGAACGAGGACGAGGAGCCGAAGACGGTTTCCTATGACGAGTTGATCAAGTCCTGGCAGAACTGATTTGAACACGATGGGGGGCAGGGTTTGCGCCTTGCCCCCCTCCTCTTTGTTCAAATACTCCTGCCGGAGGCATCCGCAGCTGGCCTCTGAAGCCTCCGGCGGGGGTATTTGTGCCAAGATGAATGCCAATCGCTACGATGAGGACGAGGAAGATGACGCATATTCTGGCCATTGATCAGGGCACCACCTCATCCCGCTCGATCCTTTTTGATGGCAATCTGCGGGTCGTCGCGACCGCACAGGAAGAATTTCCCCAGCATTATCCGGCTTCGGGTTGGGTCGAACATGATCCGTCGGACCTGTGGTCCACCGTAGCGGGCACTGCCCGCGCCGTAATTGAGAAAGCCGGGATTGTTGCCACCGATATCACCGCCATCGGCATCACCAACCAGCGTGAAACCACGCTGATCTGGGACCGCACGACGGGCGAGCCCATTCACCATGCCATCGTCTGGCAAGACCGCCGAACCGCCGACATCTGTGCTGCGCTGAAATCTGCGGGCTACGAGCCGATGATCACCGCCCGCACAGGTCTGCTGCTGGACCCATATTTCTCGGGCACCAAGATCAAGTGGCTTTTGGATCATGTCCCCGGAGCGCGCGCGCGGGCCGAGGCGGGGGATCTGGCCTTTGGCACCGTCGACACTTTCCTGATCTGGAAATTGACTGGCGGGCGTGTTCACGCAACCGATGCAACGAATGCGGCGCGGGCCCTGATTTACAACATCGCCAAAGGGGAATGGGACGCCGAGATTTGCGGCCTCTTGGACATTCCGATGTCTATTCTGCCCGAGGTGAAGGACTGCGCGGCTGATTTCGGCAGCACCCGGGCCGATCTGTTCGGCCGCGAAATACCGATCCTTGGCGTCGCGGGCGATCAGCAGGCTGCAACCATCGGTCAGGCCTGCTTTCAGCCCGGTATGATGAAATCCACCTATGGCACGGGGTGCTTTGCCCTTCTGAACACCGGGGCCGACATGGTGCCCTCGACCAACCGTCTGCTGACCACCATCGCTTACCGCCTGAACGGGCGCACCACCTATGCGCTGGAAGGGTCGATCTTCATCGCCGGGGCTGTGGTGCAATGGCTGCGCGACGGGCTGAAGATCATCCGTGAGGCGCGCGAAACCCAGCCGCTTGCCGATGCTGCAGATCCTTCGCAGGATGTTGTGCTGGTCCCGGCCTTCACCGGTCTTGGTGCGCCCTATTGGCGGCCCGATTGCCGGGGCGCGCTCTACGGCCTGACCCGTAATTCCGGCCCGGCGGAACTGGCCCGTGCTGCGCTGGAAAGCGTTGGCTATCAGACCCGCGACCTTCTTGAGGCGATGCGGTCTGATTGGGGGGCTGCCGCCGATGGTGTCTTGCGTGTTGATGGCGGGATGACGGCATCCGATTGGGCGATGCAGTTTCTGTCCGATATTTTGGGCGCGCCAGTGGACCGTCCCGTGGTGACAGAAACCACGGCCTTGGGCGCGGCTTATTTGGCGGGGCTGCAAGCGGGCATTTACCCGCAGCCCGAGGAGTTTCAGAAAAGCTGGGCGCTGGAGCGGCGCTTCACCCCGGCGATGGACCCCGTCACCCGCGATGCGAAATACGCCCGTTGGGGCCGCGCTGTCGCCGCAACAATGGCCGTATGATGGGATTTTCAATTCAGACGCCGACGCAAATCCTGTTTGGCCGGGGCGAGGCCGGAAAGGCCCCTGACATGATCCGCGCATTCGGTTACCGGGTGCTTGTGATATGCGGGCGCGATATGCGGCGCGCGGACTGGCTAGTGACTGCTCTGGCGGTAACCGGAGCCGAGGTGCAGACCCTGCCCTGCCCCGATGAACCTACACTGACCATGCTGACCGAAGCGCTCCATTACACGCGGGGTTTTGAACCGCAAGTCGTCGTCGGCATCGGCGGCGGGGCAGTGCTTGACATGAGCAAGGCGCTGGCCGCGATGATCCCTTCGCCGACGCCGCTGATGGACCATCTGGAGGTCGTAGGGCGCGGCCTGCCGCTTTCTGCCCCCCCCCTGCCCTTTATAGCCCTGCCGACCACCGCCGGAACCGGGGCCGAGGTGACCAAGAACGCCGTGATCGGCCTGCCGGACCATCGCCGCAAGGTCAGCCTGCGCGATGACCGCATGCTGGCAAGGCTAGCGATTGTGGACCCCGCCTTGACCGACCACTGCCCGTGGCATGTGACGCTGGCATCGGGGCTGGATGCCGTCGTGCAGGTCATTGAGCCTTACCTGTCGACCCGCGCCAATGATTTTACCGACGCGCTGGCCCGCCCCGCCATTGCGCGCGGGCTGACCGCCTTGCACCGCCTGTCACAGGGCGAAGACGCTGTCGCCCGCGATGATCTGGCCTGGGTCAGCCTGTGTGGCGGGCTTGCTCTAGCCAATGCCGGGCTTGGGGCGGTGCATGGGCTGGCCGGGCCGATCTGTGGCATGTGTCCCGCACCGCATGGCGCGGTTTGCGCCATTCTGCTGGGGCCGGTACTCGAGATGAACCGTAGGCGCTTGGACGAAAGCTCGCAGGCCGCCAAACGCTTGGCCGAGGTCTGCACCCTCATTGCTGAAGCTCTTGGCGGCAGCGCCGATACTGCCCCGCAGACCATCGCAGACTGGGTCCGCCGCGCTGGTCTTGATGGGCTGACAGCGCAAGGTCTGGCCCTTGGCGATCATGCGGACGTTGCCGAAGCGGCGCTGCAAGCCTCGTCCATGAAGTCCAATCCGGTGCCTTTGACCCATACAGATTTGATGTGGATCCTGTCGCAGGCCGCGCCATGAGCTTAAGGGGGAGCCATGGATCGATGGCCGGATAATCGCGCGTGGTTCCTATTGTTGCCCGCCCTTTGCTTGCTTGCGTTGGTCGGGGGCTTGCCGCTCTTGGCGGTTGTCAACTATGGGCTGCATGACATCTTCACGCTGGATCAGGTGCATTGGGTCGGCCTGCAATGGTTTGAGGATATTCTGCACAGTGACCGCTTCTGGGCATCGCTGGGCCGCAGTCTTTTGTTCGCGGCTTTGGCCTTGGGCATTCAGGTGCCCTTGGGTATTCTGGTCGCCAAACTCCTCTTGTCGCTGGGCCGCCGGGCGGTCTGGGGGCTCGTATTGTGCGCGCTGCCGCTGGTGGTGCCGTGGAACATGATCCCGATGCTGTGGCTGGGCATGATCGACACGCAGACTGGTCTTCTTGGGCCGGGGCTGGCGGCGGTGGGGTTTGATTACAAATTCAACCCGGTGCACACATGGGTTCTGATCCTGCTGGTGGATACCTGGCACTGGCTGGGATTGGTTGCGATCCTTGCTTATGCTGGCCTTGCATCAGTGCCCCCAGCCTATCGGCAAGCGGCGGCCATTGATGGTGCCTCTGGTTGGGCGGTGTTCCGTCATATTGAGCTGCCGCGCATTACAGGCGCCTTGGCAATCGTCCTGTTGTTGCGCTGTGTCGACAGTCTGATGATCTATACCGAGGCGTTCACAATCAATGCAGGTGGCCCGGGTGATGCCACCCGGTTTCTGACGCTGGAGCTTGGCGAAGAGATCAAAGGCTTTTCCTATGGGCAGGCTGCCGCCCGGGCCAGCCTTTACTTTTTGATCGTGCTGTCCATCGTCTGGGCCTTTGTCATCGCAACCCGCCGTGACGAGGCGTCACCATGAGACGCCGTTTGGCCCTTATCGCGTTGACCGCCTTCATCCTGCTGCCGCTGACACAAGCCGTAATCCTCAGCTTTACCGTGACCCTCCCGACAGACGGCCGCGATTTGGGCAGCTTTGGCCTGATGAATTACGCCTATGTCCTGACCACGCCTGAACTGCAGTCGGCCATCCTGAACTCGCTTGCCTATGTGACGCTGAACGTCGGGCTCTGCTTGGCTTGCGGGTTGCCGGCTGCCTATGCGCTGGCGCGATTCCGCTTTGTCGGGGACCGCCACTTCCTGCTGTTGATCCTTGTCTTTCGCGTAACGCCGCCCGTGGTGCTGTCCTTGCCGATCTTCATCATCTTCGCCCGTCTCGGGCTGGTGAATTCCCCCGTCGGGATTGCCCTTGTGCATGCGCTGTTCAACCTGCCTGTGGCGATCTGGATTCTGGAGAGCTTCATCCGCGCCGTGCCGCGCGAATTGGACGAAACGGCATTTCTTGATGGCCATTCCGGAACAGGCTTTTTCTTTCGCCATCTGATCCCTGCCATAGCACCCGGCATCGGCGTAGCGGCCTTTTTCTGCTTTGTCTTTTCGTGGATCGAGGTCGTCTTTGCCCGCATTCTGACCGTCACCGCAGGCAAGCCGATCACTGTGGCCATCTCGGCGATGTTCGGCTTTCAAACCGATATCGGTGCTGTGATGGCAATGACCTGCCTGTCGTTTCTTCCTGCGCTTGTGCTGATCGTTCTGATGCGCAACCACCTTGCCAAAGGGTATGTCTTACGCGCTTGAAACGCGGCAGTATGGCTCGGTCTCTTGAATCGGGGATACTGTGCGGAGACGTACAATTTGTAGGGTGTAAATTCGTCCCGGGTCGGCTAGATTTTTCAAACTTCGAAACCAGAAATTTGTCCAATGTTCAGTGAATCATCGCATTCCCTCGCTTGGGACATTTTAGTCGGGCCGACACAGTGGGACACTGCGCCCTTTCCTTATGCTCTCCCAAGAGGCTCTGTTGTGCAAACCGCCTTATTGCCGAGGCTCCCCTTTCCCCGGACAGACTCTTCCCACGGCTTCCGTGACGGGTATTCCGAGTGCGGTGAAGCCGCTCAGCACGGCGACCCGGACCTAGAACTCTACGACCTGACGGTCGAAGTCACGAGAGGCAAGACGTTGCCCCAAGAGCTTGACGCAGTGCATCTTGATCTCTGCACAGCTTCGGCGGTGATCCCAACTTCATCGTCGCAAGATGGCCTGCCCGAAGCGCCGTGATGCCCACGGGGCTTCGTTTCGTGCCCATCTCGATCAACGCCTATCATCGATGCAATCATCGCGTTTTCGGTGGTCTACAAGGCGCTCGACAACCTGGGCGCCTTCCGCCTCTGGTTCGGCGTGCAGCCGAACACCTAGGCAGCAACGCTGATCTTCGGCCTGCTGCACGGCTTTGGCCTCGCCACCAAGATTCAGGATTACGACATCTCGCCCGATGAGCTCCTGGGCAACCTCATCGCTTTCAACCTGTGCGTCGAGCTTGGCCCGCTGATGGCGCTGGCGCTGATTCTGACGGCAATGACCCAGTGGCGGGCGAGGCCCGCCTTCGCGCGGCAGGCTTATGCCGCGAATGTCCTGATGTTGGTGGCTGGCTTTGCCATGATGGGCTTGCAGATCACCGGCTATTTCGTCGCCTGAAAGGAGGGCTGACCCATGACCAACCGTTTTGAAACACCCAAAGCCCCCCTGCGGGCAGAACCCCGGCCTTACGTGGCTACGCCGAACGTCCAGTCTGTTCCGGCAACAGCTGCCGGGCTGATCCGTTCCACGCTGGTTGCAGCCGGTGCGGCGGGAGTGATCCTCGTCCTTTTCTGGCTGCCAGCCGAATACGGGATCGACCCGACCGGCGTAGGCCACCTGACCGGGTTGACCGAGATGGGCGACATCAAGCAGCAGCTTGCCGCCGAGGCCGAGGCCGATGCGCAGGCGGCAGCAGCGGAGCCCGTTGTCGCTGGTGCCGCCGTGCTCGCCACGGTCGATGCCGCGCCCGAAATCCTCGCGCGGCTTGACTGGATCGACGCCCAGCTTGCCGCCATTTCTGCCGTAGTCGGCGCCCCGCCTGGCCTGACCGATCCCGTGGCTGTTGCTGCGCCTGCTGCGGAACCAGCGCCCGAGGCAGCGGCCCCGGCATCCGATCCGGTCGAGGCAGCCGTTGCCGAAGCCGCCGCGCCGGAACCGACCGCCGTTCCCGCCACCCCCGGCTGGCGCGACGAGGTCAGCTACACCCTGAACCCCGGAGAGGGGATCGAGGTGAAACTCGCCATGGAGGAAGGTAAGACCGCCCGGTTCTTCTGGACGGCGAGCGGCAGCGTGGTGAACTTCGACCTGCACGGCGACGGCAGCGGTCAGAACATCCGCTACGAACAGGGCCGCGCCGTGCCCGAGGCCGCAGGCAGCCTGACAGCCGCCTTCACCCGCAACCACGGCTGGTTCTGGCGCAACCGGACTGAAGCGCCCGTCACCGTGACGCTCAGGGCAGGAGGCGATTATAGCGAGTTGAAGGCCCCTTAACGATCTAGTTCGGCGGGCCGATAGGCCCGCCGAACCAAAGTCGATCGTCGCGCGGCCTGATGATGACGAAGGGCGGCTTTGTGTGAGCTTCACCGGTAAATGGCGGGTTTTCTTGATCGTTATGTGGCGGCGGGCTGACGCTGGAGGGTTCTGTAGACGGTCGGTCGTGAGACTGAGAAGACCTCGGCAAGGTCGCTGACGGAATAGTCGCCGGTGTCATACATGCGGCGGAGTTCTCGGGACTGACGGTCGGAGAGTTTGGGCTGCTTGCCGCGCAACTTCCCCTTGGCGCGGGCCACGGCCATCCCTTCTCGGGTGCGCATGCGGATCAGGTCCGACTCGAATTCCGC
>JALQUQ010000220.1 GCA_023263735.1 Paracoccaceae bacterium
GCAGGTGACGGTGGTCGAATTCTTGGAAAACATCACCCCCGGCATGGATGCCGAAGTGGCGAAGTCGTTCCAGAAAATCCTTTCGAAACAGGGGATTAAATTCGTCCTAGGCGCCGCCGTTCAGGGGGCCGAGGTGACCGGGACGGGCGCGAAAGTCACCTATAAACTCCGCAAGGATGACAGCGAACACAGCCTTGAGGCCGATGTCGTTCTGGTCGCCACCGGCCGCAAACCCTATGTCGCAGGTCTGGGGCTTGAAGGCTTGGGCGTCGAAATGCTGCCCCGTGGCCAGGTCAAGACGGATGACCATTTCCAGACCAATATCAAGGGCTTGTACGCCATTGGCGATGCGATCGTCGGCCCGATGCTGGCCCACAAGGCCGAGGATGAGGGCATGGCTCTGGCCGAAATCATGGCCGGAAAGCATGGCCATGTGAACTATGGCGTCATCCCCGGCGTGGTCTACACCACCCCCGAGGTCGCCACCGTCGGCGCCACCGAGGAACAGTTGAAAGAACAGGGCCGCGCCTACAAGGTCGGGAAATTCAGCTTTATGGGCAATGCCCGTGCCAAAGCGGTCTTTCAGGCCGATGGCTTCGTCAAGATGCTGGCGGACAAGGAAACCGACCGGATTCTGGGCTGCCACATCATCGGGCCGGGCGCGGGCGATCTGATCCATGAGGTTTGTGTGGCGATGGAATTCGGCGCATCGGCACAGGATCTTGCGCTGACCTGCCACGCCCACCCCACCTATAGCGAGGCCGTGCGCGAAGCGGCGCTGGCCTGCGGCGACGGCGCTATCCACGCCTGATCCGAAAAAAGGGGCCCCGCGGGGCCCCTTTCCTTTAGGGTGTGATCTTTTCGGGCACCAAAACCGCCTCGGGGTTCAGGGCAACCGCCTGAAAAAGCGGAAATCCCTCGGCCTGAAAACGCTCTGTGCTGGTATAGGTGAACAGGCCATTGAACCGGTCAAGCCCAAAGCTTTCCAGCGTAACCGATTGCCATTCCTGAACAATTTCGGGATAGGCATCTTCGAGCACCGTTGAATTCGGATCAAGGTTCGACAACAGGACCAAGCCCGTCGGATGGGCGTCCAGCACCGTGATCTTCAAATCCGGGCGAAACCGCCGCAGGATCGGGATCAATTTCCAGACATCCCCCGTCCACCACTGCCGCGGCAGGTTCGCCAGATCGCGCGTCGTCATCTGATGGCTAAAGGGGCAGCAGTCGTGCAATGCGATTATCCCCTTGGGATCACTGGATTTTTCAGCCGCAATCACGTCACGCAACAGATATTCGAAAAGGTGCATCCCGTCCAGAAAACTGAACGACAGCTTGGCCTTGATCGCCTGCAAAAAGCCCGAGGCAAAGAAATCGTCGCTGGTTTGCTGAAAGATGTGCAGCGCCGGTTTCTGGCCGATGATGTTGGTCGTCGCCAGAAAATAGGGGTCAACCGCAATGGTCTTGCCCCGCACATTGGCAAAAATCCGGCCAGTCCGGCAGCCCACCTCCAGATACCAATCCAACAGGATATTGGCATGCAGGGCGGCCATAAAGTTTTGATATTTAAGACCATTTGCCTGTTTGAACATCATGGCTTCCCCTTCTTTTCCCGCAACTGCCGCAACCACCCGGCCCGTTCCGCGCGGGTCAACAGGGGGTCTCCCTCTTTCAGCCCGGCCCGCAACGAGGCCTGCACCATGGCCTCGGACGGGGCTTGCCAGCCTTGGGCGTCGATCAGGCCCATGGCCGCCAATTCCCGCCCCAAGGCCGCAAAATCCAGCACCGAAAGGCCCAGATGATCGCCCCGACGTGGCGGCCAAAAGACATCGGCAATGACATTGACCGCCCGCGTCGGCTCTCCGGCGCGATCCGCCATCTGGGCCAGCATCACCGCAGGCAGCTCGGGGCGGCGGTGAATCACGGCAGAGATCTGGCCGGGCCTGCGCACCAAGGAAAACAGATGGACAGCCGACCCCTCGGCAAAGATCAACCGGCCAGCGCGCTGGAACATCGCGACCTGTTCGGCGATAGAGTGTTGTTCTGGAACGAAAATCTGATACCCCTGCTGGGCGAGCAGCGTCTCAAGATGATCTTCGCAGGCAAAGCGCCCCGCCTCGGGTCCTAGCGCGGTGCGGGTCACGTAAACCGAAATCGCCGGATCGGGGGGCTGATCCACCGGCCAGCGCTGATCGATCCAGTCGTAAAATCCGGGCTGGGCGCGGCATCCGGTGGCCTCGGAAAAGAGGTCGGGCGCCAGATGAAGCGTGTCAAACCACAGCCCACCCTGCCCGATCAGGATGGGGTTGCGCACCCCCAAGGCCCGCAAGATCAGGGGAACAACGGCATAAGACGGCGGGCGCGCCTGCGGTTTGGCGGCAAAAAACAGGGTTGTTTCGGGCGGCAACCCCTCCAGAGCCGGCAACCGGCCAAGCGCATTCAACAGCACAAAGCCAAACTGTTTATCGACGCTGCCCCCAAACAGAACCGGGCCAAAGATCCGATGCGCGGCGGCATCCGGGGTTGCCCGCGCCTCGGCCTGCGTCACCCAACTGGAGGACTGGATATCGGTGCCCGGAATCGGGGACCCATCGGCAAAGTGCAGACCAAAGCTTGAGGTTTTGCGGTCAATACGCTGCCCCGGCGAACAAAAGGCATCGCGGATAAGGGTCATGGGCGGCGGCCTCGGGTGTTTTTCCCAGCTAAACGCAGGTTGTGGGAAAAACACAAGCGCAACGCGTGTTATCCGACCAAATGGCGCAACCCCTGTGTCACATCGGTCCGCACCGCCAGCCGCAGCGCGGGTTCATCTCCGGCCTTGAGCGCGGCCAGAATCATGCGGTGATGTTGGGGCGGTTCCTTGCGGCGCAGGCGCGAATAAAGGGCGCGCATCGTGGGCCCCAACTGAAGCCAGACCGTTTCGCAAATGGCCAGCATCGCGGGGGCCTGTGCGCGCAGATAAAGGGTGCGGTGAAATTCCAGATTGGTGCGGACATAGGCCACCGCATCCTGACGCACCACCGCATCGGCATTCAGGGCATTGATCGCGGCCAAACGCTCGATCAGCGCGAAATGGGCGCGTGGAAGGGCACGGGCGGCCAGTTCCGGCTCTAGCAGCGCACGAATGGCGGCCAGCTCTTCGATCCGTTCGGGAGAAAGCTCGGGCGTCGAAACGCGGCCCGAACTTGACATGGTCAGGGCCCCTTCGGCCACCAGACGGCGCACCGCCTCGCGCACGGGGGTCATCGACAGATTGTGCTCTTTGCCCAAGCCCCGCAGGGTCATCGGTTTGCCGGGCGGCAATTCGCCGTGCATCACCTGCTGGCGCAGGGTGCGATACAGGCGCTCATGCGCGGCGGCGTTGGGGTCGGTCAATCTGGGTGTAATCGGCATGATCACCAGCCAAGCAACGGAACGGGGCCAAGGTCAATCCCAGTTTGTGGCCACCGATCAAAACCGGAATCGATGCAGCGCATGCCCGTGTTGATGCAGCCAATTGCGATGCACTTTCCAATCGGGGCAAAACCGTTCGACCAAGGCCCAAAAGGCCGGGGAATGGTTCATCTGCTCCAGATGCGCCACCTCGTGAACGGCGACATAATCCAGCACGGCGGGCGGGGCCATGATCAGCCGCCAACTGAACATCAGCCCGCCATCATGCGCACAAGACCCCCAACGCGAGCGCGTATCGCGCAGGGTGATCTTGGAATAGGTGACGCCAAGCTGGCGGGCGGCGCGGTCTGACGCGGTGACCAGCCGATCCCGCGCCAGAACCTTGAGAAAGGCCGCGACGCGCGCCGCCTCTTGCCCCCCGGCCGCGGGCACCAGAAGCGAATCGCCTTCGACCCGAACCCCCCGCCCGGTATATGGGGTCACGGTCAGGGCCCGACCTTCGACCGGAACCACGGTTTCCGGGCCAACTTGCAGCGGCAATTCCATGCCCGACAAGGTGCGGCGGATCCAGCCTTCTTGCTCGGTCGCAAAGCGCAACGCCTCGGCCTCCCGCGCGCGGGGGGGCATCGACAGGGTAACGCGGCCGTCAAGCCGCGAGATTCGCAAGGAAAAACGGCGGCTTGCCGCAGACCGGCGCAGCGTGATGTCAATCGGTGGAGATCCGGGAATTCGTACCACGACGGCCTCTTGCATTCCTTACAAAGCATAGCCACCTTGCATTCGCCCGCAACGGGCAGAAAGCCTTTGACAGATGCCTGCCTCTGTGGCAAGGCACCGCGACTCTGGATATCCAAGCCTTAAGGGAACCACCATGCCCAAGGAAGAATGGGGTACGAAGCGCGTTTGCCCGACGACTGGCAAGCGTTTCTACGACCTGAACCGCAGCCCGATCGTCAGCCCCTACACCGGGGAAGTCGTCGATATCGAATCTGCGCGCCGCAAGTTGGCAGCATCGGTGATCAGCCGCGTCTCGCCCGAGAAGGACGAAGACACTTTGGTCGACGATCTGGATGCAGATGATGATCTGCTGGAAACGGCAGAAACCGATGCCGATCTGGACGATGATCTGCTGGAAGAAGATGCCGACGACAACGTGTCTCTGGACGATCTGGCCGACGTCGCCGGCGATGACGACGAAGCCTGATTAAAAATTTCGACGGCGCCGGGAAAAGCTGAAAATTACCTCTTGCACCCCCCCGCGCCGTCGCATAGATACCCGTCATCGAAACGAAGAACGCTGAAACGCCTTCGGTTCGAGACATCCGGTGGGGCCGTAGCTCAGTTGGGAGAGCGCTTGAATGGCATTCAAGAGGTCAGGGGTTCGATTCCCCTCGGCTCCACCATTGAAAATAGCAGTTTAAAAACCACCTAAATTTCATTTGGGTGGTTTTTTTTGCGCCCAGCAATAGCCCACCCCGAATAGAG
>JALQUQ010000221.1 GCA_023263735.1 Paracoccaceae bacterium
GGTACTTGTCATAGGTCTGCGTGACCTCGCCCTGCCCCTCAACGATGCGGAGCGAATTCCACCCGCGCTCTCCCTCGACCCGCTGAATGCCAAGGGCGACCGGTTTCCCCCCCGATGCCTTGGCGATGATCCCCGGCACCTCGGTCTCAAACTCAAAAAGATAAGGGATCGCGGTTTCGGGCCAAATCGTCAGATCGGCGGGCGCGCCCTGCCGCGTCATGTCAAGATGGCGGCGAAACAGATCCCGCGCGACGGCCGGGTCCCATTTCAGGTCTTGTTCGGCATTCGGTTGAACCAGCCGCAGGCTGACGGCGCGCGGCTCTCCCGGCACGGGGCGCGCGCCCAAAGTCGCGCCGCCGATGGACAGCCCAGCCACGCACAGGGCCATGACCGCAGCCCCCCAACGCCCCGCCACAACCGGCAACGCAGCCAAGGCCAGTGTCATCAGGGTCAACCCATATTGCCCGATCAGGGCCGCATAGTGTTCGACCGCGGAGCCGATCCATTGATGGCCAATCAAGGCCCAAGGAAAGCCGGTAAACAGATACCCCCGCCCCATTTCGCCCAAGGCAAGCAGCGCGAGAAAGGCCAACCTGCGGCGGGCAAATCGCCAAGACAAAGCCGCCGCCGCCGCCCAGACCAGTGCCATCCCGCCCGACATAAGCACAAGGGCAAAGGGCGCCATCCAGCCATAGACCCAAGGGTCCACGAAAAACGGCGAGACGATCCAGTTGAACCACAGGATGAAATGGCCCGCCCCGGCCCACCACGCGGTGATAAAGGCCTGTCTCGGACCGCCTTCGCGCAGGATTAGCCACAAGACGGCGCTGATCCCGAACATCGCGACCAAGGCCTGATGCAGCGGGGCCATACCGGCGGCCCCCAGCATCCCGGCGACGGCCGCCAGCAGTCGGGCACGCGCCGTTCCGGGGTCCGGCAACCTTGCCGACAAGAGCGGCCCGCCTTGCGCCATCAGGCCTCAGACGCCTCGGACACAGGGGCGGCTATCGCACTGGGCAGACGCAGGCGCAAACGCTTGATCCGGCGGGGATCGGCATCCACAACCTCGAATTCGGCACCCGATTCATGGGCCACGATTTCGCCCCGCGCGGGCACGCGGCCCGTGCGCAGATAGACCAGACCGCCCAGCGTATCGATTTCTTCATCGTCTTCGCCGGTGCGCAGGCGATGGCCAATCGCCGCCTCGAATTCTTCAAGCGGGGCGGTGGATTGCGCAAGGAAAACCCCCGGCTTTTCCTCTTTCCACAACGCGCCCTCAGCCTCGTCATGCTCGTCTTCGATCTCACCGATCACGGTTTCGATCAGGTCTTCGATCGTCACCAGACCATCGACGCCGCCATATTCATCGATCACCAAGGCCATATGCACCCGTTCCCGCTGCATCTTTTGCAGCAAAACCCCAACGGGCATCGACGGCGGCGCGTAAAGAAGCGGGCGCAGCAGTTTGCGCAGCGAATAGCGGCCCGAGGTTCCAAACCCGTGTTGAAGGGCAAGGTCTTTCAACAAAACCAATCCCTGCGGGTGATCCAGCGTGCCCTTGTAAACAGGAAGCCGCGAAAATCCGTGCTCGCGAAACACCTCGACCAATTCGTCGCGACCAATGTCGATGGGAACGGCAGCGATTTCCACCTTGGGCACGGCCACGTCATCAACGCGCAATCGGCGCAAGTTGACCAGCCCCGGGGCGGCCTGTGGTTCGACGGCCTTTGCCTGCGCATCGTCTGACAGCGCAGACCCCCGATCATCGGGCCGCGTAAAGGCCCCGAAAATCCGCCCAAACAGGCCGCGCGATTGGGGCCCATCTTCTTCCGTTTGGTCCTGACCAAGCGCGCTTTGCGCTGCGATAGAACCGTCGTTGCTACTGCCCATGTTTCCTTTTCCGGCATATGCCCCGCCCTTCGGGGACATTTTCAATATGGGTCATCAACCCCAAGGGTTGCAAGTATCGCGACCTCATGCCCCTCCATCAAGGTCGCATCTTCGTCTTCAATATGGTCATAGCCCAAAAGATGTAACACCCCATGAACAACCAAATGTGTGACATGGGCCGAAAAGCTCTTGCCGGCCTCTTCGGCTTCGCGCTGGCAAGTCTCGAACGCGATGGCGATATCGCCCAGATGTTCCGGATCGTCCGCCTCACCCGGTTCGGGAAGGTCGGGGTCTTCGCCCACGAATTCGGCGGCGCGCTCTTCGGAGGGCCAACTCAGCACGTTGGTCGGTGTGGGTTTGCCCCGAAAATCGGCGTTCAGCACAGCAATGCGCGCATCGTCACAGCCCATCAGGCACAGCGAAAATCCCGCCGTCCCCAGCCCCAGATGCGTCAACGTGGCTTTTGCAGCGGCTTCGGCCGTCGGGCCAAGCGCGACGGCGTCCCAACGGGCATCTTCGATTACACAGTCTACCAAGGGTTCCATGGCAGCGGCCTAGCGCATTCCCCCGAAAACGGCAATGGGCGGCACCGTTCGGCACCGCCCATTGAAACGCCTGTGATCAGCCCGCGCTGGCTTCATTCGCCTCATAGGCTTCGATGATCCGGGCAACCAACGGATGGCGGACAACATCCTTTGAATTGAAGTAGTTGAAGCTGACGCCCTTGACGCCCTTGAGGATCTTTTCGGCCTCTTGCAGGCCCGAGGCGACGCCGCGCGGCAGGTCGATCTGGGTGCGGTCGCCGGTGATCACCATGCGGCTGCCCTCGCCCAGACGGGTGAGGAACATTTTCATCTGCATGGTCGTGGCGTTCTGCGCCTCATCCAGCACCACAAAGGCATTCGACAGCGTGCGCCCCCGCATAAAGGCCAGCGGCGCGATTTCGATCCGCTTTTCCTCCATCAACTTTTGCACCTGCTTGGCAGGCAGGAAATCGTTTAGCGCATCGTAAAGCGGCTGCATGTAGGGATCGACTTTTTCCTTCATGTCGCCGGGAAGAAAGCCCAAACGCTCCCCTGCCTCGACCGCAGGGCGCGACAGGATGATCTTTTCCACCGCGCCCGAGATGAACATCGTCACCCCAACGGCCACTGCCAGATAGGTCTTGCCCGTGCCCGCAGGCCCAATGCCGAACCCAAGTTCATTCTGGAACAGGTTCTGAACATAGGCCTTTTGCGCCTCGGTCCGGGGTTCGATCGGCTTTTTGCGGGTGCGCAGTTCAACGCCGGTCGAGAACAATTCGATCTGTTGTTCCCCAACCTCGGCCGGAGCGCGGCCCATTCTCAACGCGCCATCGATATCGCCTGCCGAGAGCGTGCGGCCCGATTCAAGCCGCGCATAAAGGCTGCGCAGAACGGCCGCCGCCTGATCGCGCGAGGCCTTGTCCCCGATCACCGCAAGCCTGTTTCCCCGTCGCAGAACATGCACACCCATCTGGTGCTCTATTTGTGCAAGGTTCCGATCGAACTCTCCGCACAAATCGATCAAGAGGCGGTTATCCGGAAATTCGACGACTGTCTCGACGATGTCTTCGGACGCGGTCGGGGGGGTCAGCGCGCTGATGCCCAAGGAGGTCTCCTTCTGTCTAGAGCCTGTAGGAAGTGTGCGCCCGGTCACATGATCTGGCAAGCGGTGATTTGAACCTGCGGCCAGAATGCCCAAAAAACGTAACAACCCTGCGACTTTCGCTTAATTCACAAGCAAAGGCAGCGCCAGCCCCACAATGCAAATGGGGCAGAGGTTTCCCCCTGCCCCAAGACTTGGATCGCCCTGCGGCGGATCAATTCGAACGTTTGCGCACCACCGTCTTGATGCCCGGACCAGAAACGCGGTCGCGGATGCCCTCGGTCCCGGTTTGATAGTTCTTCAAAACGGTTCCCGGCGGGTAGAGGTTGTTACAGACCGGCAGGCCGGTGGCCGGGTCATAGCGTGGCGAGGAATATCCCTCCAGACCGTCGTCCATGATCCAGTTCTGGCAGCCGTCGGGATCATAGGCAATGGCGGCGACGCCATTGAACAGAACGCCAGTGTCGCGCCCCTGGTCCTGCCCGGTGGCGATCACCGAATCGGGACCGCGATAGGGTTCCGTGCCTTCGAACGATTCCGTGACGCAACCAGCAACGGAGGACATCACAGCAAGCGCCGAAACGAGTTTAAGGATGCTTGCCATGTTTCTTACCACCTGTAGCAGATCACTTCGACGCGACGGTTCTTGGCCATGCCAGCCGCCGTGCTGTTCGAAGCAACGGGGTTACGTTCGCCAAAGCCAAGCTGCCGCTCGACCACAGCCCCAACAGACCGGGCGACATTGCCCACGGCTTTGGCCCGACGCTCGGACAGGCGCATGTTGTATTCATCCGAGGCGCGGCTGTCGGTGTGGCCATAGATGGCATAGCCGAAAGCCCCGGCCGAGCTGAAGAAATCCTCCAAACGGCGGCGGCCCGAGGCCGTCAGCGTGGCGCTGTCAGTGGCAAACAGCGTGTCGGTGTTTTCAACAAGGCAGGTGTTCTTTTTCAGGCAGACCGGTTTGCCGTTCTTCGGGTTACGGCGCGGAACCATATACCCTTCGAGACCACCGTCAGCCCACCAGTGCATGCAACCGTCATCGTCGATCCATACACCCCATTCGATCTTGCCGGTCACCTCGGGAGCGCTTTGCGCCAAAGCGGCTGTCGATGCCGACAGGCCAAGCGCGAGCGCCGCCCCCCCAAGGATCACCCGCAACGCTTTGGAAAAACGTTCCACAGCAGCAGCCCCCTTTTTAACTTGTATGAGCAGATACAATGTTAAAGATTTGCAATTGGCCGCCTTCGAAGTAAAGCGAAATCTAAGCAATTTTGGGAACTTATCCGCCTAAAATTAGGCAGACCGCCCAAGGAAACGGTTCGGGAATTGGTTTTGTAACGGGTTTGGAAACGTTACA
>JALQUQ010000222.1 GCA_023263735.1 Paracoccaceae bacterium
GGGTGCTGGTGTGTAACCCGGAGAGGTTTCTTTGTAGACAACCTTCCGTTCCACCCGCATAGATGTGGCCTGAAATTTAATCCGGGTGAGACCGCTCGACGTCAACGGTCACGTTGCCAGCTTCGACCATGGCTTTGATCGGGGTGCCCGGGTTGTCGGCAGCCAGCATGTTGACGGTGATGCCAGAAGCAGCGGCGAAGGGCTTGTTATAGGCTTCGACCTGGCTGGTTTCATACGCGCCACCCCACGACAGCACGTTCACTTCTTCAGCAGAAGCAGCGATGCCGACGGTGGTCAGAGCGGTCGAAAGAGCAAGAAGTTTCTTCATTACATACTCCCTGGAGTTATTTTTAACGGCGTTGGTTGAGCCGCGCCGGCGGCCGCCCCCTTTTGGCGGGGATTCTTACATCGGATCAAGCGCACGGGCATCCTGCGGATGCCAACCCACTTTGATCTTCTGGCCCGGCTCCAGCTTGGTCTGGGACAGGGTATTGCGGATTTTCATGACAAAATCGGTCGATCCCGCCACGTTCATGACCACGCGCAGAATGTCGCCCATATAGATCACTTCGCGCACTTCGGCGCTGATCTTGTGGGCGTCGGCGGGCATCATCTCGGGCTTGAACTCTACACGCTCCGGACGGATCGAAACCAGCGTTTTCTGCCCCTTCTGGGTCACGTTGACCGGGGTCGCGTCGATCAATTCGCCGTTTTGCAGCCGCACCACGGCATGCGTTCCGGTCAATTCCTCGATCACGCCGGGCAGCTTGTTGTTTTCGCCGATGAACTGGGCGACAAAGCTGTTTTCCGGGCGTTCATACAGATCAGCCGGCGGGGCAAGCTGCTGAATGCGGCCATCGTTGAACACGGCAACGCGGTCCGACATGGTCAGCGCTTCGCCCTGATCGTGGGTCACATAGACCACGGTGATGCCAAGGCTTTCGTGCAGATGCTTGATTTCGAACTGCATATGTTCGCGCAACTGCTTGTCCAAGGCGCCCAGCGGTTCATCCATCAAGACCAGCTTGGGATCAAACACAAGCGCCCGCGCCAAAGCGATCCGCTGCTGCTGCCCACCCGAAAGCTGGGCGGGACGGCGGTTGATGAAATTGCCCATCTGAACCATGTCGAGGGCGCGTTTGACCTTGGTCTCCCGCTCTGACTTGCCCATACCCCGCACTTCCAGCGGGAAGGACAGGTTCTCTCCCACGGTCATATGCGGGAACAGAGCATAGTTCTGGAAAACCATGCCGATGCCGCGCTTGTGCGGCGGCACCGAGTTGATGGGCTGACCATCCAGGCGGATTTCGCCGTGCGTGGCGGTTTCAAACCCGGCGAGCATCATCAAACAGGTGGTTTTCCCACTGCCCGACGGCCCAAGCATGGTCAGGAATTCGCCTTTACCGATATTCAGATTCAGGTCTTTGACAACGAGCTGGACGCCGTCATAGCTTTTCTGGACATGCTCAAAGGCAACGAATGCGTCGCTGTGGCTTGCGCTCACCGCTTGTGTCTCCCCGTTTGGTCCGGCAGGTATCCTGCGCTCATTACCCCGACTAAAGCCGCTGCAGCAGATCATTGCAACCCGTTAGTCGGTGAATGATCCTTCTCATGCGGTTTCGGGATCAATCGCTCATTTTGCGCCGCTTGAGGTGTCCTTTGCGGCATATTTCGCCGCACAGGGGGCAATCGGCGCAACACTTGCCCGCCGAGCCCCATGTGTTAGCGCGAACAGGTCGCGCATTTTGTTACCAGTCGCCCCAGATCGGCCCTCATTTTTCAGATTTTCGCGGGGGTGACTCGCACCATTTGGTTGCCCCGGCCTCAAACCGGCAAATCCGCCATCGCATTTGGAAACGACTCCACCATGTCAGGAAACGACCAATTTTTGCGCGATTTGTGAACGCTGTGTAACAACCGCGCCCCGCAAAGGGCGGGAAAATTGGGGAAGATGCCCGGCTCTGCCCCCTGCCCCACAGAACCAACCGGGAAAAAACGGGGGGCTTGGACCCATCCGTTTTCATCCAGACTTTGACAGGGCAAAAACCCGGATGGATGCGCATATTGGTGGCAGCCCCGGGCGGAAAAATTGCGACATTCGTGCAAGAGCCGCAACCCGCGCCCTGCGGCGACAAAATTCCCGAAATCAGGGGCCATCAAAGCCGGTGGAAACGCCTGACCGGCGCCCCATCAGACGGCGGTCACGGGAGCGGTTTGTCGGGGTGTTCATTTGTCGGGGGTGTTCACTTGACGGGGATGTTCAGGCATGGTCCCCGGCAAAAGAAAAAAGCGCCGACTTTCGTCAGGCGCTTTCTTTGTCCAACCATGGTGCGGATGAAAAGACTCGAACTTTCACTCCGGTTAAGGAACAGCGACCTCAACGCTGCGCGTCTACCAATTCCGCCACATCCGCGACCTTGGTTTGGATGTCCGGCTTTTAGCGAAGCCTTTCGGCGAAGGAAAGAGCCTTTTTCATCCCAAATTCCAAGTTCTTGAGAAAAACGCTGCGCGCCCCGTCGTCAGGCCGCGCGCGCGCCCCTGCCCTATCCGCCATTTGCCAAGGAATTCCCAGAAATCCGTGGTGCCGTAGGGATTGTTGACAGCGCCGCGGGTGAGGGATGCAGGGCCGCCGGCGCTTCGGGCACGGGAGTTGGCGCCAGTTTTCCGGCAAATTGCGGCAGGGCTGGTTTCTTGGCGTCAAGGGCCGACCGCCCCGCCGCCGCATAGGCGGCCGTGCGAATCAAGGCCGGACGCTCGGCCAATCCGGGCGCAAACACCGCGCCCCCCGATTCCATCGCTGCAATCGCCGGGTCGTACCATTCCAGCGCGCGATCCACATTCGCCGCCATGCCAAAGCCCTGCGCCAGATGATGGGCCACCAATTCGCCATAGGCCTCTTCGCCCAAAGCGGTCAGGATCAGGGCAGAGCCGACCGCCACATCCATCTCATCGGTCGTATAGCCAACGCCCAGACAAATGCGGGCGGTTCCGGCCAACTGATCGGGCAACATGCCCGAGCTTGCGTTAAAGGATTTCACCTCTGCCAGCGTCGCATCGCGCCCCTTGGTCGCCGTTCCTGCGACCAGCGGGGCCAGATAGGGGCCAAATCCGGCGCATTGTTCGGCAATCTGCGCCGGGGTGAACCCTGCAATCTTGGCCTGCAACTCCTCACCCTTGGCCATGGCATAGGTGCGGGCCAGACAAAATTGTTCGCCCAAGGCAAAGGCCGGGTCAGACAGATTGGCCACGGTGATATAGCCACCGTTGGTGTTGGTCATCAGGCTGATCTTGTTGCAATGGCTGCCCAGCGAAATCTGCGTCGCGCCCGAGGGCATGAAGCTGGGCAAGGCCGGGGTGGCGGCCACATTGACCGGCTCAGATGCCGCCAACCCGGGCAAGGCCGGGGCCGCCAAAATCGGGGCCGATGGCATCAAGGGGGCGGGCGCAGGCGCCACCGCCATCAGACCGGGCGCCGCGGCCCCGGTCATCTCATCGCGCTGCATCAACAGCAATCCGCGCACGCCCATCGGATGCGATCCGATGGTCTGCATCACGACCGCCCCGCCCGCCATTCCACGCGCATAGGCGGCCAACAGCAGGGTCTGCTCGGTCTCGGTCAATTGTCCGGTGGCCGGATAGCCCAGCAGGGCCTGATATTGCGAAATCGCGGCCCGGCTCTTGGGGCCAATGGCGCCATCGGGCGTGCCGACATTATAGCCGAAATAATTCAGCGCGACCTGAACCTCTTTATTCTTGGCCCGCTGCGCCGAAGACACGTTGGACCGGGGGGCCGCTTTCGTCTTGCGGCGCGCCTGATCCTTGGCGATCGCATTTCCCAGAATTCCGCCGATGATCGCCCCCGCAATCACATCGCCCGCGTCGGCCTGAACCCGGCCAACCGGCCCCAAAATCAGCCCGACTGCAATCCCGGCAGTTGCCAACGCCCTGAGTTTCATCGCACAGACCTTTCCATCATCGTTCCCCGGAAAGGCTAACAGCTTGGCCGATTCGGACCAGTACAAAATGGCCACGCAGGGGTTCACCATGGTTGAATGGAAAAATCTGCCCGGACTGTCGGACTATTCGGAAACGCTTGCCGCGATGGAGGCTCGGGTCGAGCAAATCTCGCAAGGCACGGCGGGTGAGGCGATCTGGCTGCTGGAACATCCGCCACTTTACACCGCCGGAACCAGTGCCAAGGCGCAGGATCTGACCGATCCTGACCGCTTTCCGGTTCACGCGGTTGGTCGCGGGGGGCAATACACCTATCACGGGCCCGGGCAGCGCGTCGTTTACGTGATGCTCGACGTGGGCCAACGGGGCAAGGATGTGCGCTGCTTTGTCCGGGCGATGGAGAACTGGGTCATCGCCGCGCTGGCCGAATTCAACGTGCGCGGCGAAATCCGGCCCGGCCGCGTCGGGGTCTGGGTCACCCGCCCCGATCGCCCCGCATCGGCCGATGGATCACCGGCCGAGGACAAGATCGCCGCCATCGGGGTCAAGTTGCGCCGTCTGGGTCAGCTTCTGCTCCAGCATCGGGCGCGACTGCCGGGCGGTGCGGCCGGGTGCCGCTCGCAATGGCTGCACTTACGGCATTTCTTGGGCTCTTCCCGGCAGCCGGGGCCCTTCTCGGGCTTGATCAGACCCGGGTCGGATCTGGCGAATACTGGCTCGCGTTCACCAGCCAGCTCGTTCACTGGGACATCCAACACCTGACGGCCAATATGGCGGGCGCGCTGCTACTGGCTACGCTCTTTACTGGTCGCAGCGAGCGGTTCTGGGTCGTGAGTGGAACCGGGGCGTGGCTGGCAGTCGCGGCCGGACTGTATCTCGAGCCGCACTGGTCGACTGCCGTGGCCCTGATGCCAGCAA
>JALQUQ010000223.1 GCA_023263735.1 Paracoccaceae bacterium
AGTATCTGCCGGTGGTGCCGGATGCGGGCAAGATCTTCTGCCTGGGCCTGAACTATGCCGCCCACGCTGCCGAAGGTGGCAACGCGGTACCGGCCTACCCGGCCCTGTTTCTTCGCACTGCTGGCAGCCTGACCGGCCACGGCCAGCCGATCCTGCACAGCAGGCTGTCTGACACACTCGACTTCGAAGCCGAACTGGCGGTCGTGATCGGTCGACGTGTACGTCGTGCCGCAGTTGCCGACGCGCTCGAGGCGGTTGCCGGTTACTCCTGCTTTAATGACGGCTCGGTGCGGGAATACCAGCGAAAGACCACCCAGTGGACCATCGGCAAGAACTTCGAGTCCACCGGCGGTTTCGGCCCGGAACTGGTGACCGCCGATGAACTGCCCGCAGGCGCGCGCGGATTGCGGATCCGATCGATCCTCGATGGCAAGACCATGCAGGACGACAACACCGCAAATATGATCGTGTCAGTTGCGGATGCCATCGCGCTGATCAGCGACTGCGTCACGCTGGAACCTGGCGACGTGATCGTCATGGGAACGCCCTCAGGCGTTGGCTATGCGCGAACCCCACCGGTCTTCATGCGGGCGGGCGACGTCTGCGAGATCGAGATCGAGGGCGTCGGCAAGCTCAGCAACCCGATCGCCGACGAACCTGTCTGACCCCGTGGCCGGCCGGGCCCATCGGCTCGCCGCGCCCCCTTCCCTTTCCCTCCCCCAAACTCAACAAACCAGAACGCAAGGAAACAGCAATGCGCAAGGTCTTCAATTTCAGCGCCGGCCCGGCAGTGCTCCCAGAAGAGGTACTGCAGCAGGCTGCAGCCGAGATGCTCGACTGGCACGGCAGCGGCCAGTCGGTCATGGAAATGAGCCACCGTGGCAAGGAATACATGAGCATCCACGCGCAGGCGGAAGCCGATCTGCGTGAACTGATGCAGATCCCGTCCGGCTACAAGGTGCTGTTCCTGCAAGGCGGTGCCACGCTGCAATTTGCCCAGATTCCGATGAATCTGATGCGCGGCAAGGCGAGCGCCGACTATGTCAATACTGGTGAATGGTCCAAAAAAGCGATCAAGGAAGCCAAGCTGTTCGGCAAGGTCAACATTGCCGCATCCGGCGAGGACCGCAATTTCAGCTACATCCCCGAGTTGTCGAGCTGGAAGCTCGACCCGCAAGCGGCCTATGTGCACATCTGCTCGAACGAGACGATCGGCGGGGTCGAGTTCAACTGGGTTCCCGACACCGGTGACGTGCCGCTGGTAGCGGACCTGTCCTCCTGCTTTTTGTCACGCCCGGTCGATGTCGCCCGATACGGCTTGCTGTACGGCGGGGCCCAAAAGAACATCGGCCCGGCCGGTCTGACGATCGTCATCGTGCGTGAAGACCTGCTCGGCTTTGCGCCGGCGGGCACGCCTTCGGTGCTCGACTTCAAAACGCAGGCCGACAACGACTCGATGCTGAACACTCCGCCGACCTATTCAATCTATCTGGCCGGACTGGTGTTTCAATGGCTCAAGCGTCAGGGCGGCATCGCCGCGATGGAGCAGCGCAACATCGAAAAGTCGGCCTTGTGACGCTTTTGGGCGTGGGCGATGTCTACAATTACGCCGAAGAGGGGGGGCGCGGTGGTTTTGCGCGCCTGAACGCGGTGGCAAAGGCCGAGCGGGCGGCCAACCCGAACACCCTGTATCTGTTCAACGGGGATATGCTGTCTCCGTCGTTGCAGTCGGGCTTTGATCAGGGCCAGAACACCATTGATTTCACCAATCTGGTGCCCTTTGATCTGGCGGTTCCCGGCAATCACGAATTCGACTTTGGCCCCGAGAATTTCATCGAAAAGGTCAAGGGCTCGAAATATCCTTGGGCTGCGATCAACATCACCAACGCGGATGGCTCTGCCTTGGAAGGTGTGGGCGGTGTCATGGTCAAAGAGGTTGGCGGTCTAAAGGTCGCGCTGGTCCCGGTTGCGCAGGATACCTCGCCCGAGGTGTCGTCGACCGGCGATCTGAAGTTCCTGCCGACGGTTGAGGGGGGGATCGCCGCCGCCAAGAAAGCCCGCGAAGACGGCGCAGACATCGTGGTCGGCGTGGTCCAGACCAATATGGAAAATGACCGCAAACTGATGGCAAGCCACGCGTTCGACGTGATCTTGTCGGGTGACGACCATTCGTATGCCACGGCCTATGATGGGGTGACGGCCTATGTCGAAACCAGCGTCGATGGTAAATTCCTGACCCCGATCGATCTGGCGGTGACGGTCACGGAAAAAGACGGCAAGCGCAGTGTCAAATGGGTGCCGAACTTCCGGTTCATTGACACGGCCACGGTGACGCCTGATCCGGAATCGCAGGCGCTGACCGACAAGTATACCGCCGATCTGGATGCCAAGCTGAACGTCGAAATCGGCGCAACCGAAGGCGCGCTGGACAGCCGCCGCAACGTTGTGCGCGGCGAAGAGGCGACCATGGGCAACCTGATCGCCGATGCGATGCGGGCCCAGACCGGCGCCGATATCGCCATCATGAACGGTGGCGGCATCCGGGCGGATCGCACCTATGATGCGGGGGCCGCGCTGACGCGCCGCGACATCCTGACCGAACTGCCCTTTGGCAACGTGACCGTCGTGACCGAGATCCCGGGCAGTCAGGTTCTTGCCGCGCTGGAAAATGGCGTAAGCCAGGTTGAAAAGGGCGCAGGCCGGTTCCCGCAAGTGTCGGGTCTGACCTTTACGCTGGACCCTTCGGCCGAAGCGGGCAAGCGCGTGTCCGAGGTCATGGTCGGCGGTGCCGCGCTTGAGGCCGACAAGCTTTATACCGTGGCGGTGAACGATTACATCCTTGGCGGCGGCGACGGCTATAGCGCGCTTGGCGGTGGCCGGATCGTCACCAACAATGGCTCGGGCAATCTGGTGGCAAATGACGTGATGGCCTATGTCGAAAAGACCGGCAAAGTGAACGTCGGGGTCGAAGGCCGCATCAAGAAGTTGGGCCAATAAGCGCCGTCTTGCAAAACAGGTGGGGGCCGTTCATCGGCCCTTGCCTTGGCGCGAAATGCCGCCCAATTTCAGACGATGTGCGGACGTTTCACCATCACCCATCCGAATGAGGCCTTGGCCGCGTTGTTTGATGCGGTTCTGGGCAATGATTTGCCGCCCGTCCCCCGGTTCAACATTTGCCCGACCCAGCCGGTTGCCGTGGTCACATCCGATCAGGGCGCGCGGCGTTTGCGGGCGATGCGGTGGGGGTTCTTGCCGCATTGGTACAAAACCCCGACCGACGGCCCGCTGATCATCAACGCCCGTTCCGACACCGTGGCGCAAAAGCCCGCCTTTCGCGAAGCGGTGCGGCAACGGCGGTGCATTGTTCCGGCGTCGGGGTTTTACGAATGGCAGACCTCGGACGAGGGCAAGAAACTGCCGTGGTATTTCACCCGCGCCGATGGTCAGCCCATGGGTTTTGCCGGGCTTTGGCAGCGCTGGCAGGATCAGGACACGGTGGCCATTGTCTCAACCGATGCCGGGCCGGGCATGCGGGGGCTGCACCACCGCGAGGCTTTGGTTCTGGAACCCGCGGATTGGCCGTTGTGGCTGGGCGAGGCAGGCCATGGCGCGGCCGTGTTGATGAAACCCTCGGCCCAAGGGGTGCTGACCTGCCACCGGGTCGATCCCAAGGTCAATTCCAACCGGGCCGAAGGACCTGACCTGATCCTGCCAATCGCTGCCTGACCCTGCGCGGCACCTTGATTTTCCGGCCAATCGGCGCGATAAGGCTGCAACGGGTGACCGGGCCCCTCTGGCAGGATTTGCGGCTGTCCTGCGATGTCGGCACCTGAACCGCCATTCTGCCGCGTGGTCAACCCTTTCCATGTCCTCTCTGACATCTGCGTCCAAACCGACGCTTTCCTACTTTACGTGGGCCTTTGCCTTTACGGCGATCGGTCTTGCCCTTGGCCTGTGGCTGGGCTTTGTCAGCAGCCACAGTCTGGGCGGCGCGCTTAAGATCTTCTTCATCGTCTCGGTTCTGGCGGTGCTTGAGATTTCGCTGTCCTTCGACAATGCCATCGTCAATGCCAACAAGCTGAAGGACATGACGCCGGAATGGCAGCATCGCTTTCTGACATGGGGCATCGTCATCGCGGTCTTTGGCATGCGGATCGTCTTTCCGCTGTTGATCGTGGTGATTGCGGCCAAGGTCGGGCCATGGACGGCCGTCATGATGGCCGCGACCCAGCCGCAGGAATATTCGCGCATCATGTTCGAGGCGCATCTGCCCATCGCAGCCTTTGGCGGCACCTTCCTGATGATGGTGGCGCTGACCTTCTTCTTCGATCACGAAAAGGACGTGCATTGGGTGCGCTGGCTTGAGGAAAAGGTGTCGGATTACTCGTCGATCAAAGGGATCGAGATCGCGCTTGTCCTTGTGATCATGCTGGTCTTTTCCGAGGTGATCGAGGCGAACAAGGGCGCAGCCGAGGCGACCACCTTCTTTCATGCGGCGATCTGGGGTCTTTTGACCTTTCTTCTGGTCGAGGTTCTGGGGGGCGTTCTGGACCGCAGCCAACAGATGCTTGAGGGCGCGGCCCGGGGCGGTTTGGGCGCGTTTCTCTATCTGGAGGTGTTGGACGCAAGCTTCAGCTTTGACGGCGTGATCGGGGCCTTTGCGCTGTCGTCGAACCTGTTCGTCATTGCCATCGGTCTGGGGATCGGGGCGATGTATGTGCGGTCCATGACGATCATGCTGGTCGAACGTGGCACCCTTGCGCAGTACCGGTTTCTTGAACACGGGGCCTTTTATGCGATCCTGATTCTGTCGGTGATCATGTATGTGCAAACTTTGGTGCATATCCCCGAGGTGGTGAC
>JALQUQ010000224.1 GCA_023263735.1 Paracoccaceae bacterium
CCTGCGGCGGGTCGCCGTACGTGCTGAACACCGCCGCCCTTTCGGCCGAAGACAAAGCCCGGTTCGATGCGCTTGATCTTGGGATCGCGACCCTCGCCCCCGATCAGATGGGCCCCGCCCTTCTGGAGCCGCATCCAAGCTGGATGACGCGCATCGCCGAAGATTGGGTCCGCCGTTACGGCGTCGCCCAATAAGACCTGATGACCAAGGGCGCCCCCGCACAGGTCAATCCCCGTTGGCGGTGGTTGGGCATCCTTGTTCCCGGCCTGATCATCGCGCCCATCGGGGTGGGGCTGGGGATCACGCTGGCCCCCCTGTTCCTGACGCCCAAGGCGTTTCAGGCGCTGTTCGCATGGCCGGGTCTTGGCCCCGCAACCTGGGTCAGCCTCTGGTCGGGGGTGCTGGCAACCTCGCTCTCTCTGGCGATTACGCTGGTGTTGGTGGCGGTGGGCTGGGGCACGCGCCCGTTTCGCCTCCTCACCCGGTTTCTCAGCCCGCTGCTCAGCATTCCGCATGCGGCCACCGCTTTGGGATTGGCATTTCTGGTCGCGCCTTCGGGCTGGGTGGCGCGTCTGCTGTCGCCATGGGCCACGGGTTGGACCCTGCCGCCCGATCTGATGATCCTGAATGATCCTTTGGCCATGACGCTGACCCTTGGGCTGGTGCTCAAGGAAATTCCGTTTCTGCTCTTGATGACGCTGGCCGCCCTGCCCCAATCCGATGCCAGCCGCCGCCTGATGGTCACCCAAAGTCTGGGCGCGGGCCGCGTGCAGGGCTTTTGTGTCGCCGTCTTGCCCGCGATCTATCGCCAGATCCGGCTGCCCGTCTATGCCGTGCTGGTCTATTCGATGACAACGGTCGATATGGCCATGATCCTTGGCCCGACGCGCCCGCCCACGCTGTCGGTGCAAATCGTGGTGTGGACGGCGCAGGGCACAGCCGATCATCGGCTCCTCGCCACCTCGGCGGCCCTGTGGCAACTGGGGGTGGTGGTGCTGGCGCTGATCGGGTGGCATCTGGCCGAACGTGCGGGGGGCCTTTGGCTGAAATCCCACGCCCTGCGTGGCGTTCACCGGGGCACCATGGCCCGCTGGGCCGAAGGGGGGCTGGCGGGGCTGGCCTCGGCCCTTGGGGTGGCTTTGGTCGCGATCATGTCGCTCACCTTTCTGGGCTTGGCTTTGTGGAGCATCACGGGCCAATGGACCTTTCCCGCCGCCCTGCCCCACAGCTTTAGCCTGCGGGTCTGGATGTCCGGCGCCCCCTCTTTGGCCGAACACAGTGCGCATACCTTGATCCTTGGGCTGGTGTCGGCCGGGCTGTCATTGGCCATGGCGGTGATCTGGCTGGCACTTGGCGCGGGCCAAGGCCGCCATCATCGATGGGTTGGCCCCTTGATCTATATCCCCCTTCTGGTGCCGCAGGTGGCCTTTCTGCCCGGGTTGCAGGTCTTTGCGCTTGGCCTTGGCTGGGCGGGCAACATGGCCTTGGTCACCGGGGTGCATGTTCTTTTCGTCTTTCCCTATGTCTTTCTGTCCTTCTCGCCGTCCTATCTCGCATGGGATGACCGGATTGCCCGGGTCGCCGCCAGTTTGGGGGCGACGCCGCTGCGCATTTTGCTGACGCTGCGCCTGCCCATGCTGCTGCGCCCGATGCTGACCGCCTTTGCCGTCGGCTTTGCGGTTTCAGTGGCGCAATATCTGCCGACCTTGCTGATGTCGGGGGGGCGCGTCGAAACCCTGACGACCGAGGCGGTCGCCCTGTCATCGGGCGGAAACCGGCGGCTGATCGGGGCCTATGCGCTGCTGCAAATGGGTCTTCCGGCCTTGGCCTTTGGTTTGGCGCTGTTTATCCCGGCGCTGATCTTTTCCAACCGCAAGGGGATGGAGGAACGCCATGCCTGACCCCGGCTTTCAAACCAAGGACTTGCGCGTCTGGCGGCGCGACAGCCCGCAAAAGCTGTTGGTGGATCTGTCCCTCTCGGTCGCCCCGGGCGAGGTGCTGACGATCATGGGGCCATCGGGCAGTGGCAAATCCACCGCCCTCTCCGCCCTCATTGGCAGCCTGCCGCCGGATTTCGCGCAATCGGGCGACATTGTGGTCAATGGCCAGTCGGTCTGTGACCTGCCCCCGCATCTGCGCCGGATTGGTTTGATGTTTCAGGATGACATCCTGTTTCCGCATCTTAGCGTGGCGGAAAATCTGGGCTTTGCCCTGAAATCGCAGCGCGGCGATCGCAAGGCGCGGGCCGCAAAGATCGAAGAGGCCTTGGCCGCCGCCAATCTGGCGGGCTTTGGCCCCCGCGATCCGGCAAGCCTGTCGGGCGGGCAACGATCCCGCGTGGCCCTGATGCGGTCGCTGTTGGCCGACCCAAAGGTCTTGCTTCTGGACGAGCCGTTTTCGCGACTTGATGCCGAATTGCGCGCCTCGGTCCGCGGGTTCGTGCTGGAACAGGCCAAAATCCGCGCCATTCCGGTGGTTCTGGTCACCCATGACGCCCAAGACGCCCGCGCGGCCGGGGGCCCGGTCGTTTCGCCCACTGGCGTGCCGGTTGCCCTTTAGCGAGCGATCCGCAGTTCCGCGCGCAGCCCACCCAAACGGTCGGAACGGCCCAGCGTCAGCGCCCCGCCATGACTGCGCGCCACATCCGCCGCAATCGAAAGGCCCAGCCCAACGCCGCCTCCCTTGTTCGGATCACGCGCCGCATCCAGCCTGCTAAAGGGCTGCAAGGCCGCGTCGCGGTCGGTTTCAGCAATCCCCGGCCCATCGTCCTCGACCACAAACCGCACCCCGCGCTCGGTCACCTGCAGCGACAGCTCCACCTGATCGGCGTGGCGCAGCGCATTGCCCACCAGATTGTCCAGCGCCCGTTGAATGGCCTGCGGACGCATCCGAACCTGCGCCGTATCTCCGATCAGGCCCAGACCAACCGTCCGCCCGGCGCGTTGCGCATTATCAACCACGCGCTGCGCCACGATCCGTGGGTCGGTCAAATCCGTCTCTTCCAGCGCATCGCCGCGGACAAAGGTCAGAAACTCCTCGACCAGTCGCTCCATCTCGGCCACGTCCGAAAGCAGATCGCGCACATCGTCATCTTCGGGCAGCATCGACAGACCCAGCCGCATCCGCGTCAGGGGCGTGCGCAAATCATGGCTGATGCCCGACAGCATCCGCGTGCGCGTCTCGATCACCCGTTCGATCCGGGCGCGCATATCCAGAAAGGCCGCCCCCGCGGCCCGCACTTCGGTTGCCCCGCGCGGCCGATAGGGCACCGCCTCCCCCTTGCCAAAGGCCTCGGCCGCGACGGCCAGTTTGGCGATGGGGCGCAATTGATTGCGCAAGAACGCATAGGCGATCAACGTCATCAGCACCGAGGCCAACATCATGATCACCAAAAGCTGGTGCGGATTCGAGGCCGAAAGTCGCGTGCGATCAATCTCCAAAAGCGCCGGTCCCTTGGTCGTGGAAATCGACAACCGCACGATTCCCCCGATTGACGACAAGTCGATGGCCACGATGCGCGGCTGCCCCTCGCGCAGGATGCGCATGACGATCCCCGCGGTCAGATCGTCCCAGTCGCTTTGATCGGCCACCAGATCGGACGGCGCGGGCAAGGCCATGACCATGCCAAAAGCCGTGGCCAGTTTCTGACCTTGCACCAAGGCCATCCCCGCATCGGGGGCCGCATCGATCTGTGACAGGATCAGGTCCATTTCAGACAGCACCCCGATGGAAAGCTGCCGGGTCACCCCCTCGAAATGCCGCTGGATAAAGGCGACCGAAACGATCAGCTGAATCGTCACGATGGGCACAATCAGGATCAGGGCCGCCCGGCCATAAAGACCACGCGGAAGAAAAGGCTTGAGCGCCAGACGCATCAGAGGAATCCTTTGCCGGGGCGAAACATGCTGCCGCCCCGTTCTAAGACAAAACCCAAGGAACTCCAAATCGATGGAAACCGGTAAAGCCGTCTGGGTCACCCCCGACATCCGCCGCGTGCTGGCGGGCAACCCGTCGCCCATGACGGCCACGGGCACCAACAGCTATCTGATCGGCCGGGGCAAGGGCATCGTGCTTGTCGACCCCGGCCCCGACTTGCCCGACCATATCGAGGCGCTGATGGCCGCGCTTGCCCCCGGCGAAACGATCGGGGCCATCGTCGTCACCCATGCCCACCGCGACCATTCCGCCGCCGCGCGCCCCCTTGCCACGCGCACCGGCGCGCCGATCCTTGCCTTTGGCGATGCAACATCCGGGCGCTCCCCGTTGATGGAGCGTCTGTCCCGTGCGGGCATGGCGGGCGGCGGCGAAGGGGCCGACCTCGAATTCCGCCCCGATGCCACCCTGACCGATGGGCAGACCCTGCCCGTGGGCGATCATGGCCCCCTTCGCGTGATCCACACCCCCGGCCATATGGGCGGACATATCGCGCTGGCCTGGAGGGATGTTCTGTTTTCGGGCGATCATGCGATGGGATGGGCCTCAAGCCTGATTTCTCCGCCCGATGGCGACATGCGGGCCTATATCGGATCGCTGGAAAAACTGTTGGCCGAACCCTGGTCTTTGATGCTGCCCGGTCATGGACCACAGGTCGAAAGCCCGGGCCAACGCCTGCGGGCCCTTCTCGATCACCGCCTTCAGCGCGAAGCCGAAGTTCTGGCGGCCCTCGCCGAGGCTTCGGGCACCCCGCCCGCCTTGGCGGCCCGTATCTATCGAGAGACCCCGCCCGCTCTTTTGACAGCCGCCGCCCGAAATGTGCTCGCCCATCTCATTGATCTGACAGAAAGAAACCAAATTTCGGCCGATGGCACGCATGGTCTGGAAACAAATTACGCCTCTCGTGATTTTT
>JALQUQ010000225.1 GCA_023263735.1 Paracoccaceae bacterium
GGGGGCGATCGATCTTGCGGTCGAGGATGGAAGCTTTGCCACCAATCCCGCGCTTCTTGACTTTGTGGCCAAGGTCAAGGCGGCGGGCGGTACGGCGCATCTTATGGGGGTGGTCTCGGATGGGGGCGTGCACGGCCACCTGAACCATGTGATTGCCGCGTGTCGGGCCATCACCGATCTGGGCGTGCCCGTTGCGCTGCATGCGATCACCGACGGGCGCGATGTTGCGCCATCTTCGGCGGCCGGATTTGTCGATCAGCTTGTCGCCGCCCTTCCTTTGGGCGCGCGGGTCGCCACTGTGATCGGCCGTTATTGGGCGATGGACCGCGACAATCGCTGGGAGCGGGTCAGTCGCGCGTTTGAGGCGATGGTGAACGCCAAGGGGGCCCATGCCGCAACGGCCCCTGACGCCGTCTCTGCCAGCTATGCCGCAGGACAGACCGATGAATTCATCGAGCCGACGGTCATTGGCGATTATGCCGGGGCCAAGGACGGGGACGGATATTTCTGCCTGAATTTCCGGGCCGACCGCGCGCGTGAAATCCTTGCCGCACTGGCCGCGCCGGGGTTTGCCGAATTCGAAACCGGACCCCGCCCGCAGTGGTCGTCGCTGCTGGGCATGGTCGAATATTCCGACCGCCATAACGCCTATATGACCACTGCATTCCCGAAACGGTCGATCGTCAATTGCTTGGGGGAATGGGTGTCGAAACAGGGCAAGACCCAGTTCCGTTTGGCGGAAACCGAAAAATACCCACATGTGACCTTTTTCCTGAACGGCGGGCGCGAGGTCGCCTTTGACGGCGAAGACCGCTTCATGCCGAAATCGCCGAAGGTCGCCACCTATGATCTGCAGCCCGAGATGTCGGCTCCCGAGGTTTCGGACCAATTGGTTGCGGCGATTGAAAAGGGATATGACCTGATCGTCGTCAATTTCGCCAACCCCGATATGGTGGGTCATACCGGTGTGCTGGAGGCGGCGATGAAAGCCTGCGAGGCGGTGGACCACGGTCTTGGCCGCGCGGTTGCCGCCTTGAAAAAGGCCGGGGGCGCCATGATTGTCACCGCCGACCATGGCAATTGCGAACAGATGTGGGACCCGGTGACCAATGGCCCGCACACGGCGCACACGGTGAACCCGGTTCCCGTGATCCTTGTCGGCGGGCCCCAAGGCGCGCGCCTGCGCGATGGCGGGCGGCTTGCCGATCTGGCCCCCACGGTGCTGGCCCTGATGGGGCTGGACCAACCGGCCGAGATGACAGGGGAAAGCCTGCTGCAATGATCCGACGCGCCCTATTTGCGCTGGCTTTCCTTCCGCTTCCGGTTTGGGCCGAAAGCGTCAGCGAGCAGGCGCAACAGGCATCCAACGATCTGCAACTGGCCGTTGCGGCGCTGCAAGAAGCGGAAACCGCCAAGGATCGGGTCAGCGCCCTGACCCAGACCATCCGCGCCTATGAAGACGGTCTGGCCGCCCTGCGCGAGGCCCTGCGTCAGGCCCATTTGCGCCAAGCCACCCTTGAGTTGCAGTTTCAGGCCAAGCGCGACCGGGTGGCGCAACTGCTGGCCGTGCTCAGCCAGATGGAAAGCCGACCGGGCCCGCTTTTGCTTTTGCATCCATCGGGGCCTTTGGGAACTGTGCGCTCGGGCATGTTGCTGGCCGATGTCACCCCGGCGCTTCAGGCCGAGGCCGAGACGCTGAAACGCGACCTGATGGAAATGCAAGACCTGCGCAGTCTGCAAGAGGCGGCGGGCCAGACGCTGGCATCCGGGTTAGAGGCCGCGCATACGGCCCGCACGGCCCTGTCGCAGGCCGTTTCAGACCGCACCGAACTGCCGACCCGCTTTACCGAAGATCCCGAAAGCCTGCGCGGCTTGCTGGAAAGCGCCGATACGCTCGAGGCTTTTGCCGCCGGTCTCGCGCTGGATCAGTCGGTGGGGCACAGCTTTCTGTCGGCCAAGGGCACATTGCCGTTGCCCGCCCTTGGCTCGTTGTTGCTGCGCCCGTATGAAACCGATCCGGTCGGGGTGCGCCGCCCCGGTTTCAGCCTTGCCGTTTCGCCCGGTGCCCTTGTCACCACCCCCTGGCCCGCAACAATCCGTTACTCTGGCCCACTTTTGGAGTATGGCACTGTAATGGTTCTTGAACCCGGAGACGGATTTCTTCTTATTCTAGCCGGGATGGAACAGGTGTTTGGAAGCGTGGGGCAAGTGATCGGTGCCAATGCGCCCATCGGTCTGATGGGTGGCAAAGTCCCCGGTGTTGCAGAGTTTATTGCTGCCGCCGAAGATGGTGGTGGCGCCCGCGAAACAGAAACGCTTTATATAGAACTCAGACAAGGGGCCGAACCGATCGATCCGCTCGACTGGTTTGCCGCATTGAAGGAACAGGGTTGACCGTATGAAAAAATTCCTGATCGCCGCGCTTGCGGGAACCGTGGCGGGGGCCATCCTGACCACCCAGTTCGCGGCCCCGCTGATCGCCCAAGAGCAGGCCCGCAACGCCAATGTCTATGAACAATTGGATATGTTCGGCGACATCTTTGAACGCGTGCGCGCCCAATATGTCGAAGAGGTCGACAGCCAAAAGCTGATCGAGGCGGCGATCAATGGCATGCTCACCTCGCTTGACCCGCATTCAAGCTATATGCCGCCCGACGATTTCACCGACATGCGGGTGCAGACCAAGGGCGAATTCGGCGGCCTTGGCATTGAAGTGACGCAAGAGCAGGGCTTTATCAAAGTCGTTTCGCCCATCGATGGCACGCCCGCCGACGAAGCCGGGATCGAAGCCGGAGATTTCATCACCCATGTCGATGGCGAGTCGGTTCAGGGTCTGACGCTGGATCAGGCCGTCGACAAGATGCGTGGCCCGGTCGGCAGCGAAATCCTGATCACCGTCGTCCGCGAAGGCGTCGAAGAGCCGTTCGACCTGTCGATCATCCGCGACACGATCAAACTGACCGCCGTCAAAAGCCGCACCGTTGGCAACACCGTGGTGCTGCGCCTGACCACCTTTAACGAACAGACTTTCCCGGGCCTCGAAGAGGGTCTGAAGAAAGAGGTCGAGGCCCTTGGCGGAATTGAAAACGTCAACGGGTTTGTCATCGATCTGCGCAACAACCCCGGTGGCCTGCTGACCCAGGCGATCAAGGTTTCGGATGCCTTCCTTGAAAAGGGCGAAATCGTTTCGACCCGTGGCCGCGAGGCCAAGGACAGCGAACGTTTCAACGCCGAAGCGGGCGATCTGGCACAGGGCAAACCGATCGTGGTGCTTGTGAACGGTGGCTCTGCCTCGGCCTCTGAAATCGTGACCGGTGCGCTGCAGGATCATCACCGCGCCATCGTGGTCGGCACCAAGACCTTTGGCAAGGGCTCGGTCCAGACGGTGATCCCGCTCCGCGGGGATGGCGCGATGCGCCTGACCACGGCCCGCTATTACACCCCGTCGGGCCGCTCCATTCAGGCTTTGGGCGTGATGCCCGATATCGTGGTCAACCAGCCGCGCAAGGACCCTGAGGCAAAGCCCGAGGACGACAAGGCCGCCAAACAGACCAGCGAAGCCGATCTGCGTGGGATCTTGTCGAATGACTCGATGACCGACGACGAACGCAAACTGCTGGAAGAGGAACGGGCCCGCACCGAAGAGGCCGCCAAACTGCGCGATGAGGATTATCAACTGGCCTATGCGGTCGATATCCTGCGCGGCCTGTCGGCCGTTTCCCCCAAACCCTGAGCCGCCAATCCCGCGGCATTCGGCCCGCCCTTTGACAAGAGGGGCGGGCCATTCTTTAACAAACTGGAACGACACGATGACCCTTGATCCGGAAAGCCTGCCCTATCGACCCTGCGTGGGCGTGGTGCTCATCAACGCCGAGGGGCTGATCTGGACCGGGCAGCGGATCGACAACCCCACACCGAATGCCGCTTGGCAAATGCCCCAAGGCGGCATCGACGAGGGCGAAAAGCCCAAAGACGCCGCCTTCCGGGAATTGTGGGAAGAAACCGGCGTCACCGCCGATCTGGTCGAGGTGATCGCCAAGACCGATGGGTGGCTGACCTACGATCTGCCCCCGGAATTGCTGGGCAAGGTCTGGAAAGGCAAATACCGCGGCCAGAAACAGAAATGGTTCCTGTTCCGCTTCCTTGGGACGGACAGCCAGATCGATATCGCACGGGAACATCCGGAATTCTCCGCTTGGAAATGGTGCCCCGCCAACGAAATGGTCCGTTCGATCGTGCCGTTCAAGCGCGATGTCTATGAGCAAGTCGTCACCGAATTTCAGGACCACCTCGCGCGGTGAGCCGTCGCGACGGGTGACCCTACGCGCGCGGTGAGCCTCTTCGCGGTGGGTGAGGTGCCCCTAGATTTGTAGCCGCTTTGCCCCCGAACTTTGAGGCGAGGAGGCCGACATGGGGACGAGCAATTACAGCGACGAGTTCAAACGGGATGCGGTGCACCAGATTACGGTAAGGGGGTATCCTGTTCGGGAGGTGTCCCGGCGTTTGGGTGTCAGCACGCATTCTCTGTATAAGTGGTCGAAGCAGTTCGGGGAGCCTGCTTCGCAGCCCGGCATTGACCATGAAGCCGAGAACCGTCGGTTGAAGCGCGAGCTGGCCCGGGTAATAGAGGAGCGCGACATCTTAAAAAAGGCGGCCGCGTACTTCGCGCAGAATGCAAAGTGAAGTACGCTTTCATCAGCGCGCATAGGGAACAGTTTCGCGTCCGGGCCATGTGCCGGGTGCTGCGTGTCCATGTCTTAGGCTTCTATGCATGGCTTAAAGAACCGTTAAGCCACCGCGCGCAGGAGGATGTCCGCCAGACTGCGTTGATC
>JALQUQ010000226.1 GCA_023263735.1 Paracoccaceae bacterium
ATACGCATGTGCGAATTCTGCAAAAGACGCCCGATGGCTATCGCGAATGTGCGGTGGACGAGGTCGGCGAAATCTGCGTTTCGAACCCGGGTGTTTTCGAGGGGTCAACCTATACCGAACCGGACAAGAACCAGAACCTGTTTGCCGAAGGGCTCTTTTTGCGGACGGGCGATCTGGGGCGGCTGGATGGGGATGGATATCTGTTCATCACCGGGCGGGCCAAGGATCTGATCATTCGCGGCGGTCACAACATTGACCCCGCCCTGATCGAAGAGGCGCTGATGGGGCACAAGGCCGTTGCCTTTGTCGGGGCCATTGGTCAGCCAGACATGCATTCGGGCGAATTGCCCTGTGCCTATGTGGAACTGGTCAAAGGGGCCGATGTTTCGATCGAAGACCTGCAAGCATTCGCCAGCGACCATATCGCCGAACGGGCGGCCTTGCCCAAGCATATCGAGATTTTGTCCGAATTGCCGAAAACGGCCGTGGGCAAGGTGTTCAAGCCCGATCTGCGCCGCCGTGCCGTGACCCGGATCTATGACGCGGCTTTGGCCGAAGCGGGGATCGACGCCCATGTCGAAGCGGTGATCGAAGACAAAAAGCGTGGATTGGTCGCGTTGATCAAGCGGCGGTCCAAGGTGGATGAGGGCAAAGCCGCCGCTCTCTTGGGGCAATTCACCACGGCTTGGGACTGGGCCGCTTGATCCGATGAAACAGCCCGCGTCAGCGGCGCGGGCTGTGGTTCAGGCGGTGAAACAGATGGGTAAAGGTTGCTGCCCCAAGAACCGGAATGATCAGATTGAGCAAGGGCACCGACAAGGGCGCGGCCATCAGCGTTCCGGCCAACCAGATCGACACGCGGTGCTGGCGGCGCAGGATGCGCGCGCCCGTCCGGCCCAAACGTCGCATCGCGACCATGGTGAAATATTCCCGCCCCAGCAAATAGCCATTGATCGCCCAAAAGGCGACGGGGATCAGCGGCCCGGCGAAACCGAACAAAACAAGAGAGAACAGGTTCACTACGACGATCAGCGCGAAGAAATTCAGGCTGTCCTTGATGTTGTCCATCAAGGGAATGCGGGGCACCGGGGGCAGGCCGGGGAAGTGTTTGTCTTCGACCGCGCTGGCGACATCTTCCAGAAACAGGCCGGTAAAGGCGCTGGCCACGGGCACCATCAGGAACACCGACAAAACCAGCATCAGGAAGAACGATCCCCAAGTCAAAAGCGTATCGAGCCCGCCCACGGGCCCGACAAAGGGGATTTCAACCTGTTGCGGGATCAGGGTTTCCAGAAAGGTCAAAAGCCCAGCATAAACCCCGACCAGCAGGGCAAAGGCCAAGACGATGCCAAAAAGAACCACGCGGAAAAACCGTGGATCCCGCATCTGGGCCAAGGCTTTAACAAAATCTGACAGGATCATGATCTTAGGCCCAGGTGACAATCTTGGAAAGATCAGGGCGCGGGCGGTCGGGCGGTGTTACGGTCGCGGTGGCAATATGGATGATGCCGGCGACCGTTTCGCCTTCGCCACATCCAAAGGCGCGCTGCCGAAACTCGGCATCATGGGACGGCCACCCCGAAAGCCAGCACGCCCCCCATCCGGCCGCGGTGGCAGTGGTGACAATGTTCATGCACAACGCGCCCGCAGACAGGATCTGTTCAGACAGCGGCACCTTTTCCACCGATTTCGGCGACGAGATCACAACGACGGCAAGCTGGCCCAGATCATACTGGTTGCGCCCCTTGGTGATCTTTTCCTCATCTCCGCCCAATTCCTTGGCGCGAGCCTCGGCCAAATCGGCAAGACCTGCCATCGCTTTGCGGTCAACCACGATCAACCGCCATGGTTCCAGTTTGCCATGATCGGGCACCCGCGTGGCGATCTGCAAAATCTGCATCACCTCTTCGCGTGAAGGGACAGGGGCCTTGAAGGTCTTGGCAGGCAATGAGCGGCGCGATGCAAGGAATTCCAGCGCAGAAGGATGGGCAACGGTCATCGAAATCTCCGAATATGTGCGGCGAAACTAAGGGCTCTGCGTCAGAAAAGAAAGACGCCGCGCACTTGCGCCCATGGTCAAAGCGGCGCAGAACTTGACCCAATCGGCGATGGGGCGAGGCGATGAAAAAGGGCGACTTTGCCAATTTGGCGATCGAAGGGGCCGAATTCGCGGTCAAAGCAACGCCCCGCGCCCGCAAACCCGGCGTGCGCCGGGATGACGACGGGGTTTTTCATATCGCCGTAAGCGCTCCCGCTGATGAGGGGCGCGCCAATGCGGCGGTGACCGAAGCCTTGGCCATGGCGCTTGGTGTGGCCAAAACGCGGCTCACCTTGGTCCGGGGGGCAACCGCGCGCGAAAAACAGTTCCGGCTGGATTAATCGGCCTTGCCGGCGCGCGGGCGATCCAGTCGATAACTGCCTTCGGGCAGATCCAGCGCCGCTGCCAGATCGGCCAACTGAGCCATGGAAAACGTCACCCGAACCGGCTCCCCGGTCATCACATCTTCTTGTTCCAGAACGACGCAATCGTCAAAGGCCAGAATGGTGATATCCTCTTGCAAAGCCACGTTTCCCTCGTCAATCAGGGTGATGACGGTGGCATCGAATTCATGTTCGATCGTAAACATCGTGGACCAACTTTCTGTCGTTTGGCGGGCATGGGGGAAAGCGAACGCACCCTTTTTGTCCGCCAGATCAATGCTATCCTTAGCAGCAGACCAAGACAAGAATCCGGGGTCAAAGCAGGTGACCGTTCTGAACAGGCCGACATTTCCTATGTTTGGGTTGCCCTATCTGGCGGCATTTGTGTCGCTCGTCGGGCTTGCGGGGTGCGTGCAGACGACAGCGCCCGTCCAATCGATTCAGGCGGCGGGCCCGACAGGCCCAAGTGGTTTGACACCCGAAGAGGCGGCACAAAATTTCGTCGCGGTGGTGGATCGTGTCGAACCGGTGGCCGAGCAGATGTGCCGCGAATTGAACCCACGCGCCAATTGCGATTTTCTGATTGCGGTTGATGATCGGTTGACCCTGCCGCCAAACGCCTATCAGACGCTGGATCGCGGGGGCCGCCCCGTGATTGCCTTTACCGTTTCATTGATTGCCGATGCGCGCAACCGCGATGAAATCGCCTTTGTCATCGGGCACGAATCGGCGCACCACATCGCGGGCCATATCCCGCAATCGCAGGCATCGGCCCATCAGGGGGCGGTTCTGGCAGGGATATTGGCCAAAGCCTCGGGGGCGTCGGCGGGCGCCGTGCGGGCCGCGCAGGAATGGGGCGCCACTGTCGGGGCCCGCAGCTATGCCAAGGGGTACGAGTTGGAGGCCGATGAAATGGGGGCCGAAATCGCTCTGCGTGCCGGATATGATCCGCTGATCGGAATGGCCTTCTTTGATCGACTGCCCGATCCCGGTGACCAATTCCTTGGCACCCACCCGCCCAACAGTCAGCGCAAGGCCACGGTGCAGGCGGTCATTCGCAAGTATCGGCACGCCGGGAACTGATCGTCAGGTCAGGTTTTGCTTTGCCGACGCTTGCGGCAGGGCCTGGCGAGTTACCGGCGGTCGTTCTGCGGCACTCTCTCAGTTGATGCAGATCAAGGCGCACGCGAGGGCGCTGGCCAATCATGGTCCATCGGTTTCCCAGGAAAAGGAATGCGCGATGATCGGTTACAGCGACGCCCCGCTTGCTTGGGGCCAGACGCGGGGAATGGCGCAAGTCTTGGGGGTGAATCTGCCAGATGCCGTGGTGTCTGGCTGGCTGACCCGCAAGGAATTGGGCCGCATTGTCGATACATGTCAGGCCTGCCTACAAAAGCAGGATTGCTTGCAATGGTTGGCAAAGGCGACCGCTTCGCCCTGCCTTCCGGTCTTTTGTCCGAATCGAAAGGCCCTGATGGATTTATCCGAAAACCGCTAGCGGCCTGCCCGGAAAATGCCTGAGGGCGGGCGTGAAACCGGCCCGGTTGACCGCCCAAGGCTAGGCGCAAATTTTTGCGATGTGCCCCTGCGCGGTTTGGGCATTTGGATGGTCTGGGTTACAGCGACCACTTACCCTATCTGTCATCGCCCTTCTCTTGCAAAATCGGAGGAGGCTATGCCCCCTCCATTTGATAATGCCGCGGAGATCAACAGGGGCGGGCGCCCATTTTGATTGCATCGCGCCCCGAAATCGTGTGCAGACCCAGCAGTTCATTCCGGGCGCTCGACATGAACCAGCTGCGCATTCGATTCGGGTAATGGTTGGCCATGATGCGCGACCAATAGTCGAACTCATCCGGCGGAAGGCCAAGACCGTAGATCGCCGAACTCGGCCCATGAAAGCCCAGTCGGGAACCCGGGCGGACACAGGCATTTGGCAGCCCGATCAGCATCGTACAGGACGAGGCGCAGAAACCGCGAATTTCGACCTTAGCCCCTTCGGAGCGAAGACGCTTGATCTGCTGCAATCTTTGTTCAATCGGGCCACCGGGATCATTGTCGATCACGGTTCGGGCGGAAAGCGGCTGACCGATGGTCAAGAACACAAGGGCCAAGGTGCAAAGCCCTTTGGCAAAACGATTGGTTGCTACCTTTGCTTTGGCAAAAGCAGTCACAGTGGCACCCAAACGGGTGCCTTCCATTAGATTGAACATTTTTGAATCCCCACATTTCAGCGGGTGCCAATGCACCCAAAGCGAAGCCCACACTTCGCAACACTGATCTTTGCCGGGAAATCTTTCTGGGGCGTAAATATGCGAGCGGTTACGCCACTCGGGGGGCCACAGAATGGTTAGACTTTTTCAAATGCAAAAGGG
>JALQUQ010000227.1 GCA_023263735.1 Paracoccaceae bacterium
ACAGCCCGATCAACGGCACCGAAACCGCTGCATCGCCCTCCCATTGCATGGCAAAGGCCACATCGCCCTTGGGCGTCAGCGCGATATGACGGATCGAGTTCTTCCAAAGCTCGGGCGCCAGCTCGGCTTGGGCCAAGACCTCTCCGGTCGCGGACAAAAGCGTCAGGTTCGGGCGCATCGTGTCGATGTTCAGCTTGGTGCGGTCCGACGGGTCGGTCTGAATGCCGCCATTGGCCACGACGATCGTCCCATCGGGGCGCAGGCGGATTTCATGTGGCCCGATGCCCCGCGTGTCCCATTCGCCGATGCGGGTGAAATCGCGGGTGTCCCACACGCCGACCCGGCCCGCCGACCCCTCGGCCACCACTTCGGCGGTGAACAGGATCGACCCATCCGCCCCAAAAGCCCCATGGCCACAGAACTGCCGCCCCTCGGGTGGGGTCAGGTGATCGACCGCCTGACCCGTGGCGCAATCCAGCACCACGGCATAGGTGCCGGGGCGGCGGGCAAAGGCCACGGCCCAAGGGCGCGTGGGATGCAGCGTGGCCGCATGGCCCCGCGCGGGCAGGGGCAGGGCAAACAGGCTTTGGCCCGCCGCATCCAGCCCATGGATCACGCCCTCGGCCCCCGCCATCCCCGCCAGTACATAGCGGGGCGCTCCGGCGTCGGCCCATGTCAATTTGGGCAGACCTGCGATGGCAAGCCCGGCCAGAAAAGCGCGCCGTGTGGTCATGGTCAGTCTCCGTCAGCGGCGTTAAAGCCCAGACCCACGCCCAGATGGGGCGCGATTTCCGACAAGACCGCATCGCGGGCGGTGATGACGGACTGCTGCAAGATTTCCACCTTCAACCGGCCCGAGGGCGTCGCCACCCCATCAAAGATCGGATCGTCCAAGGCCTCGGCCTGCGCCACCGCCTTGTCCAGCGCGGCCAAGGTCACCACCGCTTCCGGGTCCAGCGCCCGCGTCATCCGCCGCAGCGCCTGCAGTTCCAAAAGCACATTCCGCAAAGACCGGCCCGAGTCGCGCGCCTCGGCCTTTTCCGGGGCGGGCTTGTCGAAACTGCCCATGGGGCGGCCCAAACGTTCGTCGATCAGGAATTCCAACCCGGCATGCAGCAGGGTCAGCATCGCCTGCCGCGCTTCAGTCTGTGACAGATAGGTGGTGTTGCCCGGCTCTCCGGCGGTCAGGACCACATCGTCATAGCCCCCCGTCCAGCCCGCCAGAATGCTGCGCGCCATTCGGTTCATGTCTTCGGCGGTCAGGCGGATCAGCGTGCAGGCCGCTTCGGGATTGTCCGCGCCCAAGGGCGGATCGGCAAAAAGCAACCGGTCCAGCCCGGCCAACCCCCGCGCCGCCACCGACACCCGCGAAAACGCCGCCGCATCCAGCATCTTGTCCGGATTGGCCAAAAGCGACCGTTGCGCCCGCGCGCCCGAACCCTTGGGGTCTGGCCAATAGGCAAAGGCCAGTGACATGCCGTCCTCCTCCACCGGGCCCATCCGCAAATGCGACACCGCCATCCACGCGTCATAGGTGGCATGAAACGCCGGGGCCAGCGCCTCGGCCGTGCAATCGGTCTGGGCCGAGGCCGACAGCGCCGCCGTGGCATCGGCCAGCGCGGTATAGCCCGGCAGGATGTGGTCTTGCACCACTTCGGCCACATCCGCCCGGGCCACCGATCCGATCAGGATCAGGGTCGGCAGCAGGGACAGGCGGTGCAGGGTCCAACCGGGCATCAAAGGCTCTCCAGAAAGGCAACGACAGCGGCCCGTTCGACCGCCGGAAGGGAGACAAAGGCAAGACGGGCGGCCTCGGCCTCGCCGCCATGCCACAGGATGGCTTCGGTCATCGACCTTGCGCGGCCATCGTGCAGCAGGGACATGCGGCCAGAGACCTGCTCTGTCAACCCAATTCCCCACAGGGGCGGGGTGCGCCATTCCTGCCCAGAGGCGCGGCCTTCGGGGCGATGATCGGCCAATTCCGGGCCCATATCGTGCAGCAAAAGGTCGGTATAGGGCCAGATCACCTGCGGATTGCTCCGCCCGGGGTCATCCGCCCGCGGGATCACATGTTTGGGAACATGGCAGCCAACGCAGCCCGATTGGTAAAACCGCGCCTTGCCCAACAGCACGTCGGCATCGGCGGCGCGCGCGCGGGCCGGAACCCCAAGGTTCCGGGTATAGCCCGCCAGAACGGCCAAGGCCTTGCTGTCCACCTCGCGCCCGTCGCGCAGGCCGTCGTCTTGCCCGTGGGGGGCGGTGCGGCAGGCCCGTTGCGCCGGGGTGCAATCGCCCCATGGCTGCGGATAAAGCGGCGTTGACAGCCCCATATCGCCCGAAAACGCCGCCGCCGTCTGGTCGCGCAGCGTAGGGGACCCCGCCTTCCAACCAAAGCGCCCCAGCATCGGGCGATCATACTCGACCGACGGCACGATCTGCGCCCGCCCCGAGATGCCATTCTGATCGCGGTCATCGGGATCGGCCAGCGCCAGAATGGTCTCTTCGGGGATCGCCTCCAACAATCCCAACCCGATCATCTGCGGCGCGATCCGCAACGACGTCATCAGCGACGGGTCGTCAAAGACCTGCCCCTCGACCACGATGCCGGGGATTGGGCGCCGCAATTCGACCTTGGTGCCATCGGGCAGGGTCTCAACCCGCGTGGCATAGCTCAGCGACAGCTTGCCCTCGACCGGCAGGCCGGGGGCGGCGAAATCCTGCAACTGCCCGCCGAGCAGCGGATGCGGGGCCGTGGCCAGCCACCCTTCGATCGCGGGGGCGTCAGATCCGAGTGCGTCAGATCCGAGTGCGTCAGATCCGAGGGCGGGCACCGACAACCGCAGCAAGATCGACACCGCCGTTTTGTCCGAAGCCTCGGGCAGATGGCCCCGCCCGTCGCGGCGGTGGCAACTCTCGCACGAGCGGGCGTTGTAATAGGGCCCCAACCCATCTGACGCCTTGGTCGAGGCGGGGGCCGCAATCCACAATTTGCGAAACAGCGCGTGGCCCAATTCGAACTCCAGCCGCGCATCGCCCGTCAACAGGCGCGAGGGGCGGGAAAACGCGGTCTGGTCGTTGACCCGTTCAATCGTGGCCACCCCGGCGGGCCGATCCTCAAACCGCTCGGGGGTGGCGAACATCCGCATCGGATAGGCGCTGTGCGCCGGAACCGCCGGGTCTGACAGATCCGGTTGGAGGGCGTCGGGCAGGGCGGGCGGAACCTCGGCCCGGCCCAGCCCCCCCAGCCACAGACCGCTGACCCCGATCAGAACGACCCCGGCAAGCAGCCTTGTCCTTGATCTTGCGTCTTGGCGCGGCATGGGTGATCCCTTCTCGTCCAAACTGGCACAACGCCTGATCCTGTCAAGCCGACGGGGCCACGCCGCTTGCCCAGATCACGGCAGGGTTATTTCAGCACCGTGCCGGGGTTATCCAGACTGTCCGATCCTTCCAGTTCGATCTTTGACAGGCCAAGCGCCGCAACCGCCCGTTCGATCGATCCGGTCTGCGTCACCAGCGCATCCACCGCCGTCAGGATCAGCGCCTCGCCCTGATCGTTGCCGGGCTCCAGCATCTGGTCATAGGCCATGCCGTTTTCCGCCGCCGTCTTGATCGCCCCCAAAGCCGCGACCGTGGCATCCAGTTCCGCCCGCAGGGTGGCATCGATGGAAGGGTCTTTTTCAGCCACCAGTTGCGACAGCGACGGCCCGCTGATCACGCGGCCATCGGCCCGCGTATAGCTGCCGGTATAAATGTTGCGAATGCCGATCCCGTCGTAATAATGGCTGTTGTGGGTGTTGTCGGAAAAGCAATCCTGCTCTTCCTCGGGGTCGTTCAGCATCAGGCCCAGTTTCATCCGCTCGCCCGCCAATTCGCCATAAGACAGGCTGCCCATCCCGGTCAGCATCTTGAGGATGGTGCCCTTGGCATCGGTGGACACCGAAATCCGGGCCGCCCCGCCCTCGCGCCAATTCGCGGCCATTTCCTGCATATCGGCCACCAAAAGATCGGTCACCGCCACCAGATAGGCCGCGCGGCGGTCGCAATGGCCGTTGGTGCAGCCGTCGCCCTGAACATAATCGGTAAAGGGCCGATTGCCCGCCCCCGGCCCGGTAAAGTTCAGATCCTGCCCCCACAGAAAGAATTCAATCGCATGATACCCCGAGGCGACATTGGCATCGACCCCATCCGCCTCGTGCAATTGCCCGGCAATCAGGGCGGGGGTGATCTGACTGGCATCGATCTCGGTGCCCGAAAACGAAAACCTTGGGTTGGCCACGATGTTCAGCGCCGCGTGGGGGTTGTCTTCGTTTTCGCCGGTGCCGTCTTCGACATAGTCTAGAAAGCCTTCGTCCAGCGGCCAGGCATTCACCCGGCCTTCCCAATCATCGACGATGGCATTGCCAAAGCGAAACACCTCGGATTGCTGATAGGGCACGCGCGCCTCGATCCATGCGGCCCGCGCGGCTGTCAGGGTTGCATCGCTGGGCGCCGCCACAAAAGCCGCCACCGCCGCCCGCAAGGTTTCCGCCGTGCGCGCCCCATCTTCAAAGGTGGCTTCGGCAATCCGGCCATAGGTGTCCACCACCTCTTCGGGGGTGACCGCCCACAGGGGCGCGGCGGTTCCCCCGATCAGCAGGGCAGACAAGGAAAGCAGGCGCAGCGGGCGAAACATGGCGGGGTCCTTCGAAAAATCGACTGTTCGCGGCTTTTCTGACAAAAAGACTTGGGAATGTAAATACCGATCATAAAAGTCAGGTATTCCCGCGCGGCCCCGCAGCAGGCTC
>JALQUQ010000228.1 GCA_023263735.1 Paracoccaceae bacterium
ACCGCAGTCTGACTGGCGAAATTTATGGCAGCACCAAGAGCGTCTGCAGCACCAATAAAGTTGTACACAAAACTGTTTAAGTTTCTTCCAGCCCAATTAGACTTCTCTGCTTCCTTTACAGCCTCTTCTCTTAATTTAGATAATTGCTCTTTTTGATATTCTTTGGCTTTAGATGTTACCCTGACCCAGACCTCGCTGATGGAGGCGATGTCCTCGCTGACCATCGACGCGTTTTCGCAGTACAACGAAACGGCCAAGGCCCCCACGCGCCAAAGCCGGCACCCGCAGGCCCAGAACTTCTGTCTGGTTTGCGCGGGCGGCGATGCGATCACGCTGCATCTGTCGTCGTCGCAGAAATTCTGGCAGTCGCTGACCCGGGCGATGGGCATGCCAGAACTGGCGACCGATCCCCGGTTCAAGGGCTATTACGACCGTATGGCGCATTACTTTGATCTGAAACCCATCGTCGAAGCGGCCTTTCTGGAAAAAACCCGCGATGAATGGATGACGCTTTTGATCGCCGAAGACGTGCCCTTTGCGCCCGTTCTGACCATCGAAGAACTGGCGCATCATCCGCAGACCGAATGGCTGGAATTGCTGGAGCCCGAGCGGGATGGCATGCTCTTGGTGCGCCCGCCGATGCGGTTCAACGGCAAACGCCCGGAACGCGCCTTTGATGCGCCCGAGGTCGGGGAACATTCGCGCGAATTGGCGGCCGAATTCTGCGATCAGGAGGCGCTGGCACAACTGATCGCCGATGGTGTGATCGTTCAATACGAAGAAAAGGCAAAGGCATGAGCTATCTGGACGAAATCTTTGGCGTCGCGGGCAAGACCGTTCTGGTGACGGGTGGCGGCCGTGGGATCGGCGAGTCCATTGCCGAGGGCTTTGTTAAGGCGGGGGCAAAGGTTTACATCTGCTCGCGTCGCGCGGAAACCTGCGAAGAAACCGCCGAACGGCTGAGCGCGTTTGGCACCTGCATTGCCTTGCCGGTCAAGGGCGATATCGCGAACGACGAAGGCCGCCGCGCCATTGTCGAGGCGATGAAGGCGCGCGAGGAAAAGCTGGACATTCTGATCAACAACGCCGGTGCCCTGTGGGCCGCGCCGTTGGCCGAATATCCGGAAAGCGGTTGGGACAAGGTGTTCGACCTGAACGTCAAGGGCCTGTTCTTTCTGATCCGCGATCTGGTGCCGCTGCTGGAGGCGGCAGGGTCCAAGGCTGATCCGTCGCGGATCATCAATATCGGGTCGATTGACGGGTTCCACATTCCGAAACATGAAACCTATGCCTATTCGTCGTCCAAGGCGGCATCGCATCAACTGTCGATCCACCTTGCCGATCAATTGGCCAAGCGGAACATCACGGTGAACGTCATCGCGCCGGGGATGTTCCCCTCCAAGATGATGCAGGGCACGATCGACCGTGTGGGCGAGGAAAAGGTGGTGGAAAAGGTGCCGCTGCGGCGGTTGACCGGGCCGGATGACATGGCGGGCACCGCGATCTATCTCGCCTCGCGCGCGGCATCCTATGTGACCGGCGCGGTCGTTCCGGTTGATGGGGGAACGGCGACCACGCTGTAACCGCCGCCCGTTCGGAAAAAGGAGAAAGCACAGGCCCATGGTCCTGTGCTTTTTCTTTTGCGGTATCGGCCCCGGTCAGTGGACCGAGGCAAACATGATCGCCTCTTCCGAGGCGTTGGAGGCAAATTCCGACACCACACGCCCCGACCGCATGACCAGAATGCGGTCAGACAGGTTCTGGATTTCGGGCAGATAGGACGAGATCACCACCACGGCCATCCCGGCATCGGCCAGCCCGTTGATCATCTGGTGGATTTCGGCAATCGCGCCCACATCGACGCCCCGCGTCGGTTCGTCAAAAATGATGACCCGGGGGTTTTGCACCAGCGATTTGGCGATCACCACCTTTTGCTGGTTGCCGCCCGACAGTTCGATCACCTTGGACGCGTCTGACAGCGCCCGAACGTTCAGCCGGTCTTTCCATTGCTGATAAAGCGCGCGGGCATCCGACATCCGCAAAACAGAGCCGCCCCGCTTGCGCGCCGCAAGTTGGCCGATCTCAAGGTTCTCGCGGATCGACATGTTTTCGAAAAAGCCTTCCAGCTTGCGGTCTTCGGTCACATAGATCAGACCGTCCAGCATCGAATGGCGCGGCACCCTATAGCGGACCGGTTTGCCCTCAAGCCGAACCGTTCCGCCATAGAAATAGTTCCGCTTCAACACGCCGGAAATGATCTTTGCCGTTTCGGTCCGCCCCGATCCGATCAGCCCGAAGAGCCCCGTGATCTGCCCGCCGTAAACGGAAAACGAGTTGTTGCGGACCGCCTTGCCCATCGACAGATTTTCGACTGACAACATGGTTTTGCCGCGTGGGCGTTCCTTGCGTTGATGCCCGCCATAGATCTGCTGCGACAGTTCGCGGCCCACCATGTGGCGGATGATGCTGGCCCGGTCAAACTTGCTGGCGTCATCGGTGATCACATGCTGACCGTCGCGCAGGATGGTGATGCGGTCGGCGATATCCAGCGCCTCTTCCAACGCGTGCGAAATAAAGATGATCGACACGCCCTTTGCCTTGAGCCGCCGCACCAGAGCAAAGAAATGTTCCTTTTCCTCGGGCGTCAGGGCGGTGGTCGGTTCGTCAAAGATGATGAGGCGGGCGTCATGGTGGACGGCGCGCGCAATTTCGACCATCTGTTTCTTGGCCGCGCCCAAGGTGCCTGCCTGTGCCCAGGGGTCCACCTCGAAGTTGAGCGATGACAAGAACACCTGTGCCGAAATGTACAGCGGCCGCAGCGCGTTAAAGGCCTTTTCATCGCCCAGATACAGGTTCTGCGCGACGGTCATCGAGTTGACGAGGCTGGTCTCCTGAAACACCATCACAACGCCATGTTCCCGCGCCTCGGCCGGGGTGGTCGGGGCATAGGGCTGACCGCGCAGGGTGATCTCGCCCGAAGAGGGCGTGGTGACGCCGCTCATCATTTTGGTCAGGGTGGATTTGCCAGCGCCATTTTCGCCCAAAAGCGCGTGAACCTCGCCTTCGCGCAGGGTGAAGTTGACCCCGTTGACGGCCACTGCGCCGTGATAGCTTTTCGTCACATTGGTCATGATCAACAGATCAGGCTTTGTGTCGGTGCTTGCAACGGAATGAGACAGTGCGGAAACGTTCATGCGGAGGCTCCGGTCGTCGGGAGTTCTACGATGCCCCGCGCCGCATATGAGGATGCGAGCAGGCGCCCGTTGAGGGTTGTCATGCTGGTCAGGCCGTGACGGTCGCCATTGGCGCGGCTGTGCAGGGTGAACTGCGGCCGAAACGCCGCATCAAGGCGTGCAACCATCCCATAAGAGAGGGAAGGGGCCCAAGGCTTCATCTCGCCGTGGTGGCGCTCTGCGCCAGCCTGCATCACAGACATCGGGCTTTGGGGCGGCTGCAACTGTGGGCAGACCCAGAATTCGCGCTGAACCTCGGCCATCATGCGGCGCACAAAGACTTTCTCGCGCAGGGCGAATTCCACCAATTGGTTGCGAATGGCCAGAAATGACAGCCAATACCCGCCATCGGCGGCGATGATGCGGTTGGGATAGCCCGGCAGGTTTTCCAGCAATGCGCTGATCTGACCGCTGCGGGTGATCCGCATCACCGCATGATCCCAGGCCACGGCGACCGCGATGCCGCCATCTGGTGTTTCGGCAAGCCCAAGCGGATAGGCCAGCCCCTGCGCCAGCCGCGTGGCCGCGCCGTTGGCCGCCACGATCCAGACCGAACCGGAACGTCCGCGGATCATGTGGTCATTTTGCCAATCGGCGCGACGGTACTTTTCCGACCCGATGGCAACGGCCAACGCGCCATCGCCAAGAAAGCACATCGCCGTCACGTCACAGCCGGGGCGGGGCGGGGCGATCGTGCTGCGGGTGCCGTTGGCGGCGATCAGCGTGATCGTATCCCCCAAGGCCACGGCCAAGCGGCCTTTGGCATCGCCAGCAAGGGCGGTGATGTCCTTGTCAAACGTCATATGGGTGTCGCCTCCCAGCGTCACCACACAGGGGCCGTCGGAAAACAGCACCGTTTCGCCACAGGTGCACAGGTTATCGGCGGAAGTGGCCGGAACCAGCACCGGCGCGCCATCCAGCGCCGAGTTTGGCAGGAATGCCCCATCCAGCGGCGGGATCGAAAAGGCATAGTCGCCAAAGCCGCGGAAACCCTCATAGGCTCGTTTCAAGGCGCCGATCATTTCTTGTCTCCGAAATACGAACCGTATTGGGTCCAATCGGGATCAGCACCTTCCAGCTCCATCACGCCCACACGGTTGTTGATAACGCTGCCCATGTAGAGCTTGCCCTTATGTTCGCAGAGGGAGGTGATCTGCGGGTTCGGTCCACCGGGGCGATCCCACCAGGTTTCCAGGATCTTGCCGCTGTCGTCGAATTTGACGATGCAACCGGTCGAGGTGTTGGGCATCATCCAGTTGTCGGGGGCCACCCGGCGCACCATGCGGGTGCGGAACTCGGGCATCTCAAGGCTCAGGTCAAAGGACGAGGACCGCATCCCCACCAGTGCCAGCCAATAGGTGCCATCCGAGGCGCGGTTGATGTTGTCGGGATAGCCGGGAAGGTTGGGAATAAAGGGTTCGAACGTGCCCTTTTTGGGGCCTGCGATCCAGTATTTGTTGATCTTTGCGCCCCAGGTTTCGGCCACCAGAATGGCCTGCCCATCGTGGGTGGTGCAGACGCCATTGGCGAA
>JALQUQ010000229.1 GCA_023263735.1 Paracoccaceae bacterium
GTTGTTTAGGATTTGTTATGTTCAGCTCGTTCCGCCGTTATTTTTCTACCGATTTGGCCATTGACCTGGGTACGGCCAACACCCTCATTTTTGTTCGCGACAAAGGCATCGTTTTGGACGAGCCCTCAGTGGTCGCCATTCGCCACGAAGGCGGCCCCCAAGGAACCCCTTTGGTCGAAAAGAACGGATCAAAAATTCGCGTCGCGATGTTTTCGGGCACACCCGGCCCGGTGTCGGAAATTCTGACCCGCACGGTTTGCCCCGAAACCTGCGCCGTCAACCGGATGTCACGCTGATCGCGGCCCTCGACGGCATCGGCGGCATTGGTCAGCAGATTGACCAACACTTGTTGCAGACGAACCGACCCCCCGATCACCCGGGGCAGATCATGGGGGATATCGACCGTCAGATTGGCCTGCACGGCGCGCAAGCGCAGGCTGGCAATTTCGACCGCCGCCTCGACCGTTTCGGCAAGGCTAAGGGGCGACAGCTTTTTCCCCGGCGCGCGGGCAAAACTGCGCAAATGCTTGCTGATCGAGGTCATCCGGTCGATCAGACCCAAGATTCGGTCAAGATTGCTGCGGGCCTCGCTGTGGCGGTTGCGATCCATCAAGATGATCGCATTATCGGCATAGGTGCGCGCGGCGGCCAGCGGTTGGTTGAATTCATGGCTGAGTGCGGCCGACATCTGGCCAAGCGCGGCCAGCTTTCCGGCCTGAATCAATTCGTTTTGGGTTTTGCGCAGCTCAGAGGTCCGCTCTTCGACCCGGCGTTCCAGATCGCGTTGCGCGGCGGCCTGCAAATCCAGTCGTTCGGCCAACCTTTGGCGGTGCTGCCAGATCAGCACGCCCCCCATCGCCAGCAAAGCCACGGCAAAAAGCGCCAGCGCGCCGCTGATCAGGGCGCTGCGTTGCGCGGGGGCGGTGTCGATCAGCACATGCACCTGCCACCCGGCCGGAATCATCGACCGATTGTGCGACAGAAATTCACGCGTGCCATCTTGCATATCGACCCGCAGAACGGTGCGCTCCCCTTCGGTCGAGAGGTGGACGGCGTTCAACAGCCCGATCGTGGCCGAGGCATAGCGTTGCGTCGCGGTGATCCGGGCCGTGGCGGCGGGCGACAGGGGCTCCAGCGCCTTGAACAGCCAATCGGTTCGGCTGGACAGAAAGATGACCCCATCGGGATCGGTCACCAAAACCGCGTAATCGCCGCCGCGCCAGCTTTGTTCGATGGTATCCAGATCGATCTTGATCGCCAGAACACCGATGGCGGAATTGGAATAGGTGACCGGCGCGCCAAAGTAATAGCCCCGCTTGCGGCTGGTGGTGCCAATGGCATAAAACCGCCCGGTCCCGCCCCGCAACGCCTCATAGAAATAGGGGCGGAACGAGAAATTCCCCCCGATAAAGGAATTGCTTTGCCGAAAGTTTGACGCGGCAATCGTCGTTCCGGTCTTGTCCATCAGATAGATGTCTGACGCGCCCAATTGCGCCTGAATCTTCTCAAGATACCGGTTGGCCTGATCGATCAGACTTGGGCTTTGCGGATTAAGGACCAAGGCCCGGATGACGGTTTGATCGGCGATCAGGCTTGGCAACCGTTCAAACCGGGCAAGCTGCCCCTCAAGCCCGGTGGTCGCCAGTTGCACGACGTTTTCCCCCCGGCGGGCCGTGTCGGTCAGGCTGGCGTTCAGGGTCTGCCGCCAGACCGCCCAGCCCACGACCAAAGACATCAGCACCGTTCCCAAAATCACAAGGAGAACAGTGCGGTCTGGCCTTGGCGTCTGGGGGGTATCGGCTGTCATCGGTTCCTCCGGCCCGACAGGATAGGGCCCGCCGACCGCCAGAGCAACCCACAGCCGTCAGGCGGCCGAGGCAAGCCGGCAGGGGTAGAAATCAAACCGTTCCACCTGATTGCCCTCGAACACGCAAAAGGAATTTGGCGGCACCTCTTCCCAACCCACCTGCATGTCTTCCAGCGGTTCCGAGACGACCGCGCGGCCCAGCCGGGTTTCTGACCAGCGATGATAGAGCGACGGCGTCCGCTCATCCGAGGAATAGCGCACCGCAAAAAGCCGCTTTCCATCCGACAGCGCCGCCGTCATCCGCAGATGTGGATGCGCGCCCTTTTGACGGGCCAATGTGATCAAACGGGCCGAGGCCCGCTCCATCGCGCCCAAGGGGTCGGTCTCCAGCCCCTCGGACACGGTAATCAGAAACAGCGCTTCGCTATCCGTCGCGCCCCGACGCCACGGATAAAGCGCGTCGGGGATCAGCATATCGGCCTCGCGCCGGAAATGCTCATATCCCCCGACTTGACCGTTGTGCATGAAGGTCCAGTTTTTCCACGCAAAGGGGTGGCAGTTGTTGCGGCTGGTGGCCGTGCCGGTGCTGGCCCGCACATGGGCCATGAAAAGATGCGATTTGACCAAAGCCGTCAGGCTTTTCAAATTGGGGTCCGACCACGCGGGCAGAACATCGCGGAAAATGCCCGGTTCCTCTTTTTCGCCATACCAGGCGATGCCAAAGCCATCGGCATTGATCGCCGTATGCCCTTGGGTCGCGCCATGCGATTGATGGATCAAAGAATGGCCGGGGCGGCTGACGATCTCTTCCAGAAAGATCGGCTCTCCCACATAAGCGGCCCAGCGGCACATGATTGCCCCCGTTTGTTGTTTGTCGGCCCACAGTAACAGAGATCACCCGCCCTGTCAGCGTGGAATACCCCACCCCGGCCGGGCCGGGAGGGGGCGTTCAAAAGCCTCAGGCGTTTTCCTCGACCACGACCAGATCGCGGACCGACGCACCCTTGGCATGCGTCAGCGCGGCCTGATACTCGGCGCTGTGATAGCAGGCAACGGCGGCCTCGACACTGGGAAAGCGGGCAACCACGTTGCGGGCGCGGTCATTGCCTTCCAGTTGCACATAGCGCCCGCCACGGGCCAGAAACACGCCACCATGCGCGGCGATGACCGGCCCCGCCGCCTTGGCATAGGTGCCATAGGCGTCGGCGTCGGTCACATGCACATGGGCGATCCAAAGCGCGGTAGCCATCGGATTATCCTTTCAACACGGCTTCGGCGGCGGCGATTGCAGCGTCCGCTTGCCCGATGTCTGCGCCACCGGCTTGGGCCATATCGGCCCGGCCACCGCCGCCCTTGCCGCCCATCGCCTCGGCCGCGGCCTTGACCAGGGTGACGGCCGACAGAGACCCGGTCAGGTCTGCGGTCACGCCCGCAGCCACCGCCGGTTTCGCCCCGGTATCGGCGATCAAAAGCACCGCGCCCGACCCCAGCCGCGCCTTCATCTCATCGACCAGCGCGGGAAGATCCTTGCCCGACACGCCCTGCATCACCTGAGCGATGAACTTGATGCCGTTGATGTCCTTGGCTTCGGGCCCGCCCGATTTGCCGCCCATCGCCACTTCGCGACGCAGTTGCGCCACTTCGTTTTGCAGGGCACGGCGTTCTTCGGCGAGCGCCTTAACGCGGTCCACCACTTCGCCAACCGGGGTTTTCAGCGCGGTCGCCAATTCGGCCAGACGCGCATCCTGTGCCCGCAGATGATCCAGCGCGGCCTGACCGGTCAACGCCTCGATCCGGCGCACACCCGCCGACGACGCGCTATCGCCCAAAAGGACAAAGGCGCCGATATCCCCCGTGCGGGCCACATGCGTGCCACCGCACAGTTCAAGGCTATAGGTCCGCCCCTCGGCGCCCTTGCCCGAACCGTCAAGGATGCCCATCGAAACGACGCGCACTTCCTCGCCATATTTTTCGCCGAACAGGGCCTGCGCCCCCAAGGCGCGGGCGTCATCCGGCGTCATGATCCGGGTGTCCACCAGCGTGTTCTGACGGATGAACTCGTTCACCTCGGCCTCAACCACCGCCAGTTCGCCCGCAGCCAGCGCCGCATTGTGGCTGAAGTCAAAGCGCAGACGATCCGGCGCGTTCAAGCTGCCCTTTTGGGCCACGTGATCGCCAAGCGCGCGGCGCAGCGCCTCGTGCAGCAAATGGGTTGCCGAGTGGTTGGCGCGAATGGCGCGGCGGCGGGTATGGGTCACCTCCAGCTTGGCCGGTTGACCCTTGGCAATCGCGCCCTCGATCACCTTGGCCACATGCATGAACACGCCAGCAGCTTTCTTGGTGTCGGTGATTTCGGCCAGACCGGTGTCGGTGCGGATCAGACCGGTATCGCCAACCTGACCACCCGATTCCGCATAGAACGGGGTCTGGTTGACGACGATGGTGATTTCGGCCCCCGTATCGGCGCTGCCGATCTCGGCCCCGTCCTTGACCAAGGCCTGCACCACGCCCTCGGCGGTTTCGGTGTCATAGCCAAGGAATTCGGTGGTGCCTTTGGATTCTGCGATCTCAAACCAGATCTTGGCATCCTTCGCCTCACCCGAACCCGACCATGCGGCGCGGGCCTTGGCGCGCTGTTCGGCCATGGCGGCGTCAAAGCCCGACACATCAACCGCCCGGCCCATTTCGCGCAAGGCATCCTGCGTCAGGTCCAGCGGGAAGCCATAGGTGTCATAAAGTTTGAAAGCCGCCTCGCCCGGCAGATCGGCGCCTTCGGGAATGCGGTTCAATTCGTCGTCCAATAGCCGCAGACCGCGATCCAAGGTCTGGCGGAACTTGGTCTCTTCCAGCTTCAGCGTCTCTTCGATCAAGGCCTGAGCGCGTTGAAGCTCGGGATAAGCCGCGCCCATCTGGCGCACCAGCGCGGGCACCAGTTTGAACATCAC
>JALQUQ010000022.1 GCA_023263735.1 Paracoccaceae bacterium
TGTCATAGGTCGGAATGTTGCGCAGGATATAGGGGCGACCCATCCCCACGGTTTTCTGGCTGCGGGCTTCGCGACGCGACTGCCGCCCGGATCTGCGAATTTCGTTCATTCTTGTCTCCCCGAATTATCGTTGGGGATATGACAGCGCCCGAGGCGGGGGAAAGTCCGCATCGGGCGCGACAGTTAAAGGTCTGTTTCCGCCATGACACTTTTCGCAAAAAGCACAAAAACGGTCGCTTCTGGATCGGTCAGGTCACCACATCCGGATCGACCCGGCCGGTGAATTCGGCCAAGCGGGCAATCTGATGCGCGGCGCGGATGATCGGGGCCAGCGCCTCTTGCGGATCTTCGCCAAGGCCATCGGGCCCTGCCGCATAGCGTTCCAGATAAACCCGCAGGGTCGCCCCTTCGGTTCCTGTACCCGACAGCCGCATCACGATCCGGCTGCCGTCTTCGAACAGCACCCGCACGCCTTGCTTTTGGCTGACCGACCCATCCACCGGATCGGTATAGGCAAAATCATCCGCGGCGGCGATTGCCATCCCCTCGACCGTGGTGCCAGCCAGCCCCGACAACGACGCCCGCAGCGCCGCCATCATCGCATCGGCCTTGGCGGTTTCAATCGCCTCGAAATCGTGGCTCGAATAATAGTTGCGCCCGTATTTCGCCCAATGCTCCTCAAGGATCGCGCGCACCGATTGCTGCCGCACCGCCAGAATGTTCAGCCACAACAAGATGGCCCAAAGACCGTCTTTTTCGCGCACATGGTCCGAACCGGTGCCAAAGCTTTCTTCGCCGCACAGGGTGGCCTTGCCCGCATCGAGCAGGTTGCCAAAGAATTTCCAGCCGGTCGGGGTTTCGTATATTGGATCCCAAGCGCATCGGCCACCCGGTCCGCCGCCGCCGATGTGGGCATCGACCGAGCCACCCCGGCCAACCCGCGCGCATAGCCGGGCGCAAGATGGGCATTGGCGGCCAGCACCGCCAGACTGTCCGAGGGCGAGACGTAAATGCCCGCGCCCAGCACCATGTTCCGATCACCGTCGCCGTCCGAGGCCGCGCCGAAATCGGGCGCCGACGGCCCCATCATTTCGGCCATCAACTCATGCGCCCAAGTCGGATTCGGATCGGGATGCATACCGCCGAAATCGGGCAAGGGCGTGCCATGCACAACCGTTCCCTTGGCGGCCCCCAGACGGTTTTCCAAAATCTCGGTCGCATAGGGGCCAGTGATGGCGCACATGCTGTCCATCCGCATCCGAAAGCCGCTGGCGAACATCGCCTTTAGCGCCGGAAAATCGAACAGGCTTTCCATCAGGGCCGCATAATCGGCCACCGGATCGACGACATCGACGATCATGCCCCCCAGATCGTGGCGACCGATGGTTTGCAGATCGACATCATGGGCCGACAGGATCTTGTATTCGGTGATTTCGGTCGTGCGGGTGAACATCGCCTCGGTCACGCTTTCGGGGGCGGGGCCCCCGTTCGGCATGTTGAATTTGACGCCAAAGTCCTCTTTCGGGCCGCCGGGGTTATGGCTGGCCGACATGATGATGCCGCCATCGGTCTTGTACAGGCGGATCAGATGGCTGGCCGCTGGCGTGGAGAGCAGGGCACCCTGCCCCACGATCACCCGCGCCGCCCCATTCGCAGCCGCCATCCGCAAGATCACCTGCGCCGCGCGGTCGTTGAAATAGCGCCCGTCACCGCCCAGAACAAAGGTTTTGCCCGCAGCGCCCACCACATCGAAAATCGATTGAACGAAATTCTCCAGATAATGCGGCCCCATGAAAATCGGGGTCTTTTTCCGCAACCCCGAGGTGCCGGGCTTTTGTCCTGAAATCGGTTGGGTCGCAACGGTCTGGATTTGCATCATAGTCCTCCTGTTGTCCGATCATCGGGCATGACGGACGTAAAAACCAGCACCGCTTGCGCGGGCAATTCGGCCGGACTCGGGCCCCCAGCCGCACCAAAGGCGACGTCATCCTTGGCACAGGTCACGGCGTCAGACGTATCCAACACCAAACGCCATGTCGCCGTCAAAGGAAGCGTCAAAGGCGCCGCATCGCCACAGTTCAGATAACACAGGATCGCCCCCGGCTCGTCGCTGCCCGCTTCGGCCGCCATACGGATTTCCAGCCCCACCGCGCGAAAGGCGGGATCATGCCAATCCTGCGGGCTTGGCTCGGCGCCATCGGGTTTGCGCCAGATCACGTCGGGCAGACCGTCCGCCTCGCGCCGCCGCGAATGGAGAAACCGCCGCTGGCTCAATTGCGGATACTGCCGACGCATCGCGGCCAGTTTGCGGATGAACGGCACCAGACTGTCATCGGCATCATGCCAGTTCAGCCATGTCGTTTCGTTGTCCTGGGCATAGGCATTGTTGTTGCCGCCCTGGCTATGCCCGATCTCATCCCCGGCAAGGATCATCGGCACCCCCTGCGACAGGAACAGGGTCGCCAGCAGATTGCGTTTGCGCTGCGCCCGCGCGGCAAGGATCGCCGGATCGGTGGTTTCCCCCTCGACCCCCAGATTATCGGAATGGTTTTCCGAATGGCCATCGCGGTTGTCTTCGCCATTGGCCCAGTTGCGCTTGACCGTATAGCTGACCGTATCTTGCAGGGTAAATCCATCATGGGCCGTGATGAAATTCACCGATGACGTGGCCGAGCGCCCCGAATGGTCAAACCGTTCGGCACTGCCCAGCAGACGGCGCGCCAGATCAGGGGTCAGCCCCGGATCGCCCTTCCAGAACCGCCGCACCCCATCGCGGAACTGGTCGTTCCATTCCAGAAACGGATGTGGATAGCCCCCCAGCTGATAGCCGCCCGGCCCGATATCCCAAGGCTCGGCGATCAGCTTGGTCCGCGACAGGATCGGATCTTGCCGGATCGCATCAAAGAACCCGCTGTTCGGATCAAAGCCATGCGCCTCGCGCCCAAGCACCGTGGCAAGATCAAAGCGGAACCCATCCACATGGCAGGTTTCCACCCAATAGCGCAGCGAATCCATCACCATCCGCAGCACCATCGGATGGGTGATGTTCAGCGTGTTGCCGGTGCCCGTGTCATTCACATAATGCCGCCCGCCATTGGCCAAACGGTAATAGCTGGCATTGTCCAGCCCCCGATAGCACAGGGTCGGGCCCCATTCGTCGCCTTCGGCCGTGTGGTTGTAGACCACGTCCAGAATGACCTCGATCCCCGCTGAATGCAGGCGGCGCACCATCGACTGAAATTCCCACAGCCCGCCTTTCGACATATAGCGGATTTCGGGCGCAAAGAAGGACAGCGTGTTATAGCCCCAATGATTGCGCAGCCCCTTCATCACCAGAAAACGGTCATCCAGAAACTGTTGCACGGGCATCAATTCGATCGTCGTCACCCCCAGCTTTTGGAAATGATCCAACATCGCATCGCTGGCCAGCCCCAGATAGGTGCCGCGCAGGGGCCGCTCGATCCCCGGATGGTTTTGGGTCAGCGCCTTGACATGCGCCTCATAGATCACGGCTTCGCTGCGCGCGACCGCCGGGGCACGGTCATCGCCCCAACTGAACGAGGTCTCCGCCACCACCGATTTCGGCACCGCAAAGGCACTGTCGCGGGAATCATAGGACAGGTCGGCCCGGGGGCTGCCGATCCGATATCCCATCAGCGCATCCGACCATTTCAGCCGCCCCTCAAAAGCCCGCGCATAGGGGTCCAGCAGCAATTTATGCGGATTGAACCGGTGCCCCTGCTCGGGCGCATAGGGCCCATGCGCCCGATAGCCATAGACCGTGCCAAAGGTCAGCCCGCCGACATGCATGTGCCAGATATCGCCGTCCCGCTCACGAAACGGGATGCGCACCAATTCCTTGCGCCCATCGGCGGAAAACAGGCACAGCTCGATCTTTTCCGCATGGGCCGAAAAGACGGCGAAATTCACCCCATCGCCGGTAAAGCTCGCCCCCATCGGCCAAGGCTGACCCGCCGAAACCGAATGCCCGCCAAAATGGGCCGTGGCCCGCGACCGCACAGCACCGCTCACGCCAGCAACCGGCCATAAAGCGCGGCATAGGCCGCCGCCGATGGCTCCCACCCGACGGGATGGCGCATCGCCGCCCGCTGCACCTGCGCCCAAGCCTTGGGATCGGCATAAAGCGCCGCCAACTTGGCCAAAGCCTGCGAAAAGGCCAGCGCATCGGTCGGGTGAAACACCACCCCCGTCGCCACCCCCGCCGCCTGCGTCGCGGGCGACAGGCCGATCACCGTATCGGCCAGCCCCCCGGTCGCAGCCACCACCGGCAAGGTGCCAAAGCGCAACCCATACATCTGCGTCAACCCGCAGGGTTCGAACCGCGACGGCACCAGCACCGCATCCCCACCGGCAAACATCCGGTGGCTCAGGCCCTCATCATATCCCAACCGCACCGCGACCCGTCCCGGGAATTGCCCGGCCAAACGCTGCATGGCCTGCTCCAACGCCGGATCGCCCGTGCCCAGCACCGCCAGACCGCCCCCCAGTTCGACAAAATCCGGAATGACCTGCGGCAACAGGTCGATCCCCTTCTGATCGGTCAGACGGCTGACAACAATCGCCAAGGGCCCCGGCGGATCGATCCCGAATTCCGCACAAAGGGCCGCCCGCGCCCGCAGCTTGCCGCTCATATTCGCCGCCGCATAGGGCGTCTCGGTCGCCTCCGGGTCCCACAGGTCAAGGTCAACCCCGTTCAGAATGCCCGAAACATTGGCCTTGCGCGCCTCGATCACCCCCTGCAGCCCCATGCCAAAGGCAGGCCGCATCAGCTCCTCGGCATAGGTGGGCGACACGGTGGTGATCCAATCGGCCGTGACCAACCCCGCCTTCAGGCTCGACAGATTGCCGTAATATTCCAAAGCATCCGAATGAAACGCCTCGCCCGGCAGCCGCAATTCCCCCATCAACGCCGCCGGGGCCCAGCCCTGAAAGGCGATGTTGTGAATGGTCATCACCGATTTCACGCCCCGCGCCCCGAAATAACGCAGATAGGCCGGCGCAAACCCCGCCTGCCAGTCATGGGCGTGCAAGATCTCGGGCTTCCATCCCGCCACCCCGTCCCGCGCCACCACCGCCGCCACCCAAGACAGCGCGGCAAACCGCTGCGGATTGTCGGGAAAATCGCCCCAACTGGAATTATAGGGCCCGCCATCGCGGTCATAAAGATGCGGCGCATCCAAAAGCAGCAGATCCAGCCCCTCGACCCGCCCCGCAAAAAGCCGCGCCACACCCCCGAACAGATGGTCATCCCGCCAAACCTCGACCATCTGCGACAGATGCCCACGCAGCTTGCGATAGGCGGGCAGCATCACCCGCATCTCCCAGCCCTGATCGGCCAAGGCACCGGGCAAGGCGCCCACCACATCCGCCAACCCCCCGGTCTTGATCAAAGGCACACATTCCGATGCCACCGAAAGGACTTTTCCCGCCATGGCCCAGCCTCCAATTCCAACCTGCCGTGTCTCGACCCCTTTTCTTTCAGGGTCTTGCACCTTTTTCAAATACTCTCGGGGGGTGCGGGGGGCGGAAAGCCCCCCGCCGCCCTCAGCCGTGTTTGGCCGACCACCGGGTCAGCATGTCCTGCGTGATCAGCACGATCCCGCTGTCGGTGCGGCGGAACCATTTCGCGTCTTCCTCGGGGTCTTGGCCGACGACCAGCCCCTCGGGGATCACGACACCGGAATCGATCACCACATTCTTCAGCTCGGCCTTGCGGTTCACCACCACCCGGGGCAGCGCCACGACATATTCAAGGCTGGAATAGCTGTGCGTCCGCACCCCGGTGAACAGCAGCGAATTGCGCACCTCCGACCCCGAAACGATGCAATCGCCCGAAATCAGCGACGAAATCGCCATGCCGCGCCGCCCGTCCTCGTTGTGAATGAACTTGGCCGGGGGCACGATTTCCGAATAGGTCCAGATCGGCCAGCTGTTGTCATAAATGTCCAGCTTGGGCGTAAAATCAGTCAGGTCGATGTTGGCCTGCCAAAAGGCATCGATCGTCCCCACATCGCGCCAATAGGGTTCATCCTCCAGCCCGCTGGTGACGCAGCTGTCGGCGAATTTATGCGCCATGGCCTTGCCCTTTTGCACGATCATCGGGATCAGATCGTTGCCGAAATCATGGCTGGAATTCGGGTCTTCCATGTCTTTCAGCAACAGGTCGCGCAGGAAGGCCCAGTCAAAGACATAGATCCCCATCGAGGCCAGCGCATGATCGGGGTCGCCCGGAATCGCGGGCGGGTCCTTTGGTTTTTCCAGAAAGCTGGTGATCCGCATGTCGGGATCGACCGCCATCACCCCAAAGGCCGAGGCTTCCATCCGCGGCACCGTCAAACAGCCGATGGTCACATCGGCCTTGCTGGTCACGTGCTGCTGCAACATGACCTCGTAATCCATCTTGTAGATATGGTCGCCGGCCAGAACGACCACATATTTGATGTTATAGCTGTCCACGATATCGATGTTCTGCGCCACGGCATCGGCGGTGCCCAGATACCATTTGCTCTCGCTCACCCGTTGCGAGGCGGGCAGGATGTCAAGATATTCGTTCCGCTCGGCCCGAAAGAAGTTCCATCCCCGTTGGCAGTGCCGGATCAGGCTGTGGGCCTTGTACTGGGTCGCGACGCAGATCCGGCGCATGCCCGAGTTCAGGGCATTGGAGAGGGCAAAGTCGATGATCCGGGTTTTGCCGCCGAAATAGACAGCGGGCTTGGCACGTCGGTCCGTCAGTTCTTTCAACCGGCTGCCACGTCCCCCGGCCAGAACAAAGGCCATGGCCTGACTTGACAGTCGGGTGTTCGGTGTTGCTTTCATCATCCCCTCCCTTTGCGGTGAAAATCACCGCTTATGCTTTTTTCAGATAGAGCGCGGTCAGCGGCGGCAGGGTGATCACGGACGAATGCTCGCGCCCGTGCCAGGCCACCGGCTCGGCCGTCACCGCCCCCGCATTGCCGCGATTGCCACCGCCATAAATGCCCGCATCCGTATTCAAAATCTCTGACCAATTCCCCGCTTCGGGCAACCCCAACCGATATTGGCGCTCCACCGGTGTCATATTGACGACAACCACGATCTTGTCATCTTCTGCCTTGCCCAGACGCACCCAACTGAACACCGAAGCCTCGGAATCCGACGCCTCGATCCATTCAAAGCCCTCGGGCGCGCAATCCTTGGCATAAAGCGCAGGCTCGGCGGCATAAAGGCGGTTCAGGTCGCGCACCAGCCGTTGCATCCCGGAATGGGGCGCATGATCCAGCAAATGCCAGTCAAGGCTTTGATTGTGGTTCCATTCCCGGCCTTGGGCGAACTCCTGCCCCATGAACAACAGCTTCTTGCCCGGATGCCCCCACATGAACCCGTAATAGGCCCGCAGATTGGCGAATTTCTGGTCACCATCGCCCGGCATCTTGTCCAGCAGGCTGCCCTTGCCATGCACCACTTCGTCATGGCTGATCGGAAGGATATAGTTTTCCGAATAGGCGTAATGCAGACCAAAGGTCATCTGGTGGTGGTGGTATTTCCGATGAATCGGGTCCTTGTGCATGTAAGACAGGGTATCATTCATCCACCCCATGTTCCATTTGAACCCAAAGCCCAGCCCGCCATGATCCACCGGGCGGCTGACCCCCGGAAAGGCCGTCGATTCCTCGGCCACCGTCATGATCCCCGGCACTTCGCCATAGGCGGTGACATTCATCCGGCGCAGCATGGCAATCGCTTCGTAATTCTCGCGGCCGCCGTCGCGGTTGGCGATCCACTGGCCATCCTGACGGCTGTAATCGCGGTAAAGCATCGAGGCCACGGCATCCACGCGCAAGCCGTCGATGTGGTATTCCTCAAGCCAGTACAGCGCGTTCGAGGTCAGGAAGTTCTGCACCTCGGTCCGGCCATAGTTATAGATCAGCGTGTTCCAATCCTGATGGAACCCTTCGCGCGGGTCAGCATGTTCATAAAGGGCGGTGCCGTCGAACTGGCCCAGACCATGGGCATCTGTCGGGAAATGGCCGGGCACCCAATCCAAAAGTACCCCCAGCCCCTTGCGATGCGCGGCATCGATAAAGGCGCGGAATTCCTCGGGCGTGCCGTGGCGGATGGTCGGGGCAAACAGGCCCACCGGCTGATATCCCCACGACCCATCAAACGGAAATTCAGAAACCGGCAGCAATTCGATATGGGTAAAGCCCATGTCGGCGGCGTAATCCGTCAGTTGATCGGCCAGTTCCAGATAGCTGAGCATCCGGTCGCCCGGCGCGCGGCGCCAACTGCCCAGATGAACCTCGTAGATCGAAATCGGCGCATCGATCCGCTGTTTGGCGGCGCGGGTTTCCATCCAGTCGGCATCGCCGAAATCCCCCGCGATCCGCCGCACGACCGAGGCATTGGCTGGCGGATGTTCCGAGCCGAACCCGACCGGATCGGCCTTGAGCGGCAGCACCTCGCCATGGGGGCCGCGGATTTCGTATTTATAGGCGGTCCCTTCGGTCAGCCCCGGGATAAAGATCTCCCAGACCCCAGTCGCCCCCCGACGGCGCATCGGATGGCGGCGACCGTCCCAGATGTTGAAATCCCCCACCACGGACACGCGTTGCGCATTGGGCGCCCAGACCGCGAAATGCGTGCCGGCAAGGCCTTCGTGCGTCATCAGATGCGCGCCAAGCACCTGCCAGATGCGTTTATGCGACCCCTCGCCCAGCAGGTATTCGTCCATCTCGCCCAGAACCGGCCCCAGAACAAAGGGATCGTCCCAGTCCCACGAGGTGCCATGCCCCTCGGCGCGCAGACGGTATTTCGATTTGCGGGGCAAGGGGCACAGGAACAACCCCTGCCCCCAATGCGCGGCCTCGATCTCTTTGGTCTTGCTGGTGCGGACCCACAGTTTTTCGGCCCCGGGCGCAAAGACGGTGACAACCCAAGTCTTGCCCCGCTTGTGCAACCCAAGTTGGGAAAAGGGGTCCCCATGGCGGCCTTCAACGATGGCCCAGGCTGCTCCATCATCGATCAATGTTTCTGCCACGTGCTGTCCCCCAAATTCCGGTGATCCCGCGCCTTACAGCGCGGGAGCCACGTTCCAAATTTCTTTCATATAGCTGCGGATCGTCCGGTCCGACGAAAAGTAACCCGAACGCGCCGTGTTCAGCGCGGCCATCGTCACCCAGGCATCGCGGTCGGGATAAACCTGATCCACCTTGGCCTGCGCCTGATCATACGAGTCAAAGTCGCTGGCCACGAGGAAGTAATCGTGGTGCCAGACGCGATGAACCAAGCCGTGATAACGGTCTTTCTGATCGGGCGAGAACCGACCCTCGGCCAGCATTTGCAGCACATCCATCAGCGGGCCGCTCGCCTCGATCGCCTTGCGGGCGTGATCGGGGTCTTGACGACGCGGGCCCACCTGATCGGCGGTCAACCCGAACAGGAAGAAGTTTTCCGCCCCCACCTCTTGCAGGATTTCCACATTGGCGCCGTCCAGCGTGCCAATCGTCGGCGCCCCGTTCATCATGAACTTCATGTTGCCGGTGCCCGACGCCTCCTTGCCCGCCGTCGAAATCTGTTCCGAAAGATCCGCCGCCGGGATCAGCCGTTCGGCCATCGAGACGTTGTAATTCGGCGGATAAACGATCTTGAGCAGATCGCCCGTCACCGGATCGTTGTTCACCACCTGCGCCACATCGTTGATCAGGCGGATCACCTCTTTCGCCACCGCATAGCCGGGGGCTGCCTTGCCGCCAAAAAACTTGACCCGCGGCACCCAGTTCGCGGTGGGGTTCTGGCGGATGGCGTGCCAGTGGGCCACCGTCTGCAAGATGTTCAAAAGCTGGCGTTTGTATTCATGGATGCGCTTGACCTGCACATCGTACAAGGCATCGGGGCTGATCTTGACTCCCAATTGCTGGCCCACCCAATTCGACAGGCCCACCTTGTTTTCCCGCTTGGCCGCATCAAAGGCCGTGCGGAAGGATTTGGTCTGGATCGGCTTTTCCAGCTCTTTCAGCCGGTCAAGGTTCGACTCCCACCCGTCGCCGATGGTGTCGGTGATCAGGGCCGACAGGGGGCGGTTGCACATTTTCAGCCACCGGCGCGGCGTGACCCCGTTGGTCTGGTTGATGATCCGATCCGGATGCAGGGCGTGCAGTTCCGGGAACAGGTTCTTTTTCACCAGATCGGAATGCAGCGCCGAAACCCCGTTCACCTTGTGCGCCATCACAAAGGCCAATTCGCCCATGCGCACTTCGTGATGCTTGACGATGCCCACATAGTGAGGCCGGCCGGGATAGACGCGGCGGTGCCAGCTGTCGATCTGCTCGACGATCTGCATATGGCGCGGCAGCACATTTCCAAAGGTAAAGGTCGCCCACCGCTCCAGCGCCTCTGGCAAAAGCGTGTGGTTGGTATAGCCCAAACAGCCCCGCGCGGTTTCCAGCGCGGTTTCGAAATCCAGACCATGGTCATCCATCAGCAACCGGATGAGTTCTGGCCCCGCAATGGCGGGATGGGTGTCGTTCATCTGAACCGCGACATGTTTGGGCAAATCGCGCAGGTCGGAATAGCTGGCAAGATAGCGGCGCAGAATGTCTTGCAAGGCGGCCGAGGTCAGCAGGAATTCCTGCTTCAGCCGCAGTTCCTTGCCGGCATAGGTCGTATCGTCGGGATAGAGCACCCGGCTGAGCGTGCGGGCCAAGGCCTCGGGTTCGGCGGCGGCGGTGTAATCGCCACGGTTGAACCGCTCCAGATCGAATTGCGTCGTGGGCAACGCCCCCCACAGGCGCAGGGTATTGGCCCATTTCCCCTGCCAGCCGATCACCGGCGTGTCAAAGGCCGAGGCCAACACCGTTTCTTCGGGCACCCAAACCGATTTGCCGCCCTTTTGTTCGACATAGCCCTTGAACGGAATCACATAGGCCGATTCCGGGCGCGCGAATTCCCAAGGATGGGTTTGTTTCAGCCAATCTTCGGGCGTTTCGACCTGACGCCCGCCTTCGAACCGTTGCCGGAACAGCCCATGTTCATAGCGGATACCATAGCCATAGGCCGGGCACCCCAATGTCGCCATGCTTTCCATGAAACAGGCCGCCAGCCGCCCCAACCCGCCATTGCCAAGGGCTGCATCGGGCTCATCCTCGACGATGTCGCGGAAATTCTGGCCAAAGTTCGCCATCACCTCTTCGGCCTTGTCGCGCAGGCCCAGATTGATCGTCGCATCCTCAAGCAGACGCCCGATCAGGAATTCCATCGACAGATAATAAACCCGCTTGCGCCCCTCGGCCCAAGTCTTGCGGGTCGAGGCAAACCACGGCTCCACGATCCGGTCGCGCAAAGTGTATGACAGCGCCATGCGCCAGTCATAGCGGCTGGCATGATCGGGATCCTTGCCCAGCGTAAAGGTCAAATGCCGCAGGACATCGGCTTCCAAGGTCTTGGGGGTAAAGCTAAGTTCTGTCACTTCGTTTTCCATTTGATGCACCGCAATGGCGCCTGCCTGTCGGAAAGGCTACGTTGCACAGCATTGCCGTCAAGGCCGTAAACGCCCGGGCTTCTTACGATTGTTAACGCAAACACCACGCAAAAGCATTAAAATTAATTACCTCAAAAACAAAGACTTACGCAATTCAAAGCGCTTTGAATAATTCAACCGCCGATTTTTGACCCTGCCCGACAATCTCGCCTCTGGCTGTTTGACTTTTTCCCGCTCTGGTTCCGAACGCACGGAATAAGGCAAATGGCGCACATGATCTGGATCATGTCACCGAAACCCTAGTCGTGGGAAAACCTTTTACATGGGCGATTCGCCTCGTCCACGCGGAGAAATGAGAAAAACAGACCAAGGGCCAGACCATGAGACTGACGACCAGAACCAATCTTGCGATGCGGACGTTGATGATGTGCGCGGCCAATCCTGACCGGATTTTGCGCAAGCATGAAGTGGCCGAAGTTTGCAATGGCAGCGAAAACCATCTGGCGCAGGTGATCTATCTGCTGGCGCAATATGGCTTTTTGCGCACCGTGCGCGGCCGCGCCGGCGGGCTGATGCTGGGGCGCCCCGCCGAAAAGATCACGGTCGGAGAGGTGTTCCGCAGGTTTGAGGCGGTTTTGCCCTTTACCGAATGTCTGGGCGGCGAAGAAAACACCTGCCCCCTCGCCTCGGTCTGCACCCTGCAATGTGTCCTGTCCGATGCGCTGGATGCGTTTTACGCCAAACTCGATGCCGTCACGCTGGCCGATCTGGTGCGCAAGAACCAACCGCTGCACCAATTGCTTGCGGTCGCCTGACCCGGGCTATTTCCCCGACAGTTTGGCGATGGCGGGCCCAATCAGCCGCGTCGCAAAGGGAATGGTGATGGCCCCGACGATCAGGCCCAAGACCCCGTCCAGCGCGGCGGTCGTCAGCCATGCCACAAAACCCGTCAAAGCCGCTGGCACCGCATGGGCGGCGGCCTCGGCGATATGGTGGATCGCGTCATAGATCTGGGGGAACCCCAACACCTCCAGCCCGTGGGTCAGGATATTCCCGCCAACCCACAGCATGGCCAAGGTTCCGATCACACTCAGCGCCCACAAAAGCTTTGGCATCCCATTGACCAGCCCCCGGCCAATCGCCCGCCGCAGCGTAAAGCCGGTCTTGGCCAGATGCAGCCCGATGTCATCCATTTTCACGATCAGCGCGACAGCCCCGTAAACGACCACCGTGATCATCACCCCCACGATGGCCAAGGTCACCGCCTCAATCCACAGGGTGTTTTCCGGAATTTCCGACAGGGCCAACGTCATGATTTCTGCCGACAGGATAAAGTCGGTCTTGATTGCGCCCGCAACCTTTTGCTCTTCCAGATGGGCCGCGTCGCCCACGTCGAAATCCTGCTCCACTCCATGATCGGCGTGGGGAAACAGCACATGCAGCACCTTTTCCGCGCCCTCAAAGCACAGATAAAGCCCGCCCAGCATCAAAAGCGGCGTGATCGCCTGCGGCAGAAAGGCATTCAGCAGCATCAAGGCCGGCAGCAGGATCAGCAGTTTGTTGCGCACCGATCCGACCGAAATCCGCCAGATCATCGGCAATTCCCGGTCGGCGGAAAACCCGGTCACATATTTCGGGGCAACCGCGGCATCGTCGATGACAACGCCCGCCGCCTTGGTTCCGGCCTGCGCGGCGGCCGAGGCGATATCGTCCACCGACGTTGCGGCGACCTTTGCGATGGCCGCCACATCGTCCAACAGTGCCAGAAGTCCGCTCATGCCACCCTCATTCCGTGTTGCGCCATAGCTACCCCGACGGCCCGATCAATTCCAGTGCCAGAATGGGGGCATGTTTGCGCAAACGTTAGCGTAAACATGAAATTATTGCGCTAACATGTTGAATAAGATGATATTTTCTCTTTGCTGCAAGCGCACAACTCGCTATCCGAAATTCATCGAGTCGGGCCGTCCCCTGCGCCCGTGATGCAATCGGAGGCAGAGATGACCATTACGATCGGAATCAATGGCTTTGGCCGTATCGGACGCTGCACCTTGGCCCATATCGCGGAATCGAACCGCAATGATGTGCAGGTGGTTGCCATCAACGCCACCGGCCCGATCGAAACCAACGCCCACCTCCTGAAATATGACTCGGTTCATGGGCGCTTTCCCGGCACGGTCAAGGTGACCGATGGCATGCTGGATCTGGGTCGCGGGCCGATCCGGGTGATGTCGACCTATAACCCGCAAGAGCTGGATTGGGACGGCGTCGATGTGGTGCTGGAATGCACCGGCAATTTCAACGAACGCGACAAGGCGGCCGTCCATCTGGGGCGCGGCGCGAAACGCGTTCTGGTGTCGGCCCCGGCCAAGAATGCCGACAAGACCGTGGTCTATGGTGTGAACCAGGGCATCCTGAAAGCCAGTGACACGGTGATTTCCAACGCGTCCTGCACGACCAACTGCCTGGCCCCCGTGGCCAAGATTCTGCACGAGGCTATCGGCATTGAATCGGGGATCATGACCACGATCCATTCCTATACCGGTGATCAGCCAACGCTCGACCGCCGCCACAAGGATCTGTACCGGGCGCGCTCGGCCGCCATGGCGATGATCCCCACCTCGACCGGCGCGGCCAAAGCCTTGGGCGAGGTTCTGCCCGAACTCAAGGGCAAGCTGGACGGCTCGGCCATCCGCGTGCCCACCCCCAACGTTTCGGCCGTCGATCTGACCTTCATCGCCCAGAAATCGGTCACCGCCGACGAGGTGAACCAGATCGTGCGCGACGCTTGCGCGGGCTATATGGGTATGGTCATGGCCTATGACCCCGAACCCAAGGTTTCGATTGACTTCAACCACACGCCGCAATCCTCTATCTTTGCGCCGGATCAAACCAAGGTTGTGGGCCGTTCGGTTCGCGTGCTGGCGTGGTATGATAACGAATGGGGCTTTTCCTGCCGTATGGCCGATGTGGCTGGCGTGATGGGGCGGCTCTTGCAATAAATGCGATCCCTCCCCGGATCGCCTCCGGGAGAGTGACGTGACCGACCGCATTGCCTTTATTCTTGGCTGCATGATCCTTGCGGCCATAGGGGCCGATCTGTCCTTGAACGACGGGTCGGCCCTTATGTTTGTGCTCAGAAAGTTTGCCGATATGGTAGAGTGGTTGGCGTTCTGGCGCTGATCCGTCCAACTTGTCATTGCATTTTGGACTTTTTTCGCGATGTTAGCGCTAAAGGCGCGATTTGAGTCGCTGAAGAAGGAGAATTTCATGACGGTCAAGGTCGCAATCAACGGATTCGGACGTATCGGACGCAACGTGTTGCGCGGCATCATTGAATCGGGTCGCACCGATATCGAGGTGATCGCCATCAATGACCTTGGTCCGGTGGAAACCAACGCACATCTGCTGCGCTTTGACTCCGTTCATGGCAAATTCCCCGGCACGGTCACCACGGGTGACGACTGGATCGACGCGGGCCGTGGCAAGATGCGCGTGACCGCCCTGCGCAATCCGGCCGAATTGCCGTGGTCGGATGTTGATGTCGTGATGGAATGCACCGGCATCTTCACCTCGAAAGAAAAGTGCCAGGC